>JAUILO010000141.1 GCA_030432775.1 Alphaproteobacteria bacterium | reverse complement strand
CATCCGGCATAACCCGATATTTTCCCGAGCGTATAAGCTGCGCCAATATCCGGAAAAAATCCGATACCAACTTCCGGCATCGCAAAAATACTATCTTCACAGATAACACGGTATGGACAAGGGCCTGCCAGACCAAAACCACCGCCCATTGTTATACCTTCCATAAACGCAATGACAGGCTTTGGAAAGTCATGAAGCTGCAAATCAAGGTCATACGCTTCTTTGAAATAAACCTCCGCGAATTCTTCCGGCTTCGCGCCTTCGGCCTCTCCATTAATCCTGGCAAAATATGTTGCCTTGATATCGCCCCCAGCACAAAAAGCCCGGTCTCCCTGCCCTTGTAAAAAGACAGCTTCGATATTTCCATCGACACGCCATTTGGCCAGCACAGCAGAGATGGCGCGTATCATTTCCAAAGTTAGAGCATTCAACGCTTTGGGACGATTAAGCGTAATAATACCGACTGAGTCTTCGACTTCTATAATAACTTGTTCTGACATATCCATTTGATTCTTCAATGTTTTTTGTGATGATTTTATACTTATACCGCAAATTTAGACTATTATATGTTTTTTTTACTGCTAAACTATACAGCATCATAATGCTCTGGTCGCTCCAGTAGCCAAATACTCACTTTATATAGTCTCACAGTAGCAAATATGTCTTGGATTTTAATAAAAAACAAAGAAAGAAAATGCTAGTATAGTATTTAGAGGGAGATTCCGGTATTGGCAGACATTCGGATTCTAAAATATGGCAGATAAAAATACTTTAAAATCACAAAGGGATCGTTTTCTGGCCTTTTCCTTTGCCTCTTCGGATTTACTTCTGGAGGTGGCTGCTGATGATGAAATTCAATTTGCGCTTGGAGCAGGAAAATCTCTCACGGGCGTGGATCATGAAGAATTGCAAGGTACTAACTGGCTGGATTTATTCGATAAAAAAGAAAAAATTACCCTGATGATGCTACGGAGCAAAGCGATTGAAGGCAAACGCTGTGGCCCTATCCACGTAAAACTCAATGAAATAACCGCCAATGGTAAAGAAGCAATCGTCACTGGCATGAAAATGCCTGGTTCAGACGTTTTTTACCTAACTGCAAGCTTCGTCACCGAAGTAATGGCCAAGCTTGCCGGATTAGAAAAAAAATCCAGAAAAGAAGCACCGCACGACAAAGAAACATTTATTGACGCCGCACAAGAAGCCCTGCGCGAAGCCAAAGAAGACAATGTGGAAGTTGATATTACACTTCTGGATATTGCCGGCAGTGATGATGTAAAAGCCAAACTTGGTCCCGAGCTATGGAGCAGCTTCTCTGAGTCGGTACAGGAAATGTTGAACGCCAACTCGCTAGGCGGACAAACCGCTTCGCAGATCTCAGATGGCCGCTACAGTATCCTGCACGATAAAAACCTTACTCCCGAAGCCATTAAAGACCAACTCGCCGAGCTTTCAAAAGAAACCGATCCTGATGGTGAAGGCATAGAGTTTGATTCCAAAACAATTCCTGCCGAGGTCGCCGAGCTTACAGAAAGAGAAGCAGCCAGAGCCCTTATATACACAATCAACGAATTCGAACGTAGAGGTACTGATCTCAATGTTGATACGCTAGGTGCTGGTTTCGAACAATTCGTAACCGAAAACGCTCAAAAGATTCAGCGTTTCAAGACTATGATTACGCAGCTGAACTTCCAGTTATACTTTCAGCCGATCGTTGACCTTAAAACATATGAACTTGTTCATTTTGAAATGCTCTCCAGATTTAAAGATGAAGGTAGCAGCACACAAGAATGGATTATGTTCGGTGAAGACATTGGTATGGCCGCAGAGATGGATATGGCCATCTGCGAGCGTGCAATCAACTACTTAAAATTCAAGGCCGCGACAAATAATTTCTGTTTCGCAATTAACCTATCAGGTCAATCCATACAAAACGAACAATTCTTTGACGCTCTTTATGCAAAACTTGAACCGCATAAGAACCTTGCAAAACGTCTCATTTTCGAGATTACCGAGTCCAACGAAATTCAGGAACTGGAGAAAGTAAACAAGTTTATCAAACAGTTACAGGGAGATGGCTTTAAAGTTTGTCTTGATGATTTTGGTGCAGGCTCTGCGTCATTCCAATACCTACATGAACTTCATGTGAACTATTTGAAGATTGATGGTAAATACACCCAAAAAATTCTGACATCCGAACGTGATCAGGTCATGATCAAAAATCTGAGCCAGATGTGTAAAGATCTGGACACAAAAGTTGTCATTGAACGTATTGAATATGAAGAACAGGCAGAAGCTATGCGTGAACTTGGTGTAGGACTTGGTCAAGGGTATTTCTTTTCCGAACCAAAACCGCAACCTGAATATTTGGCCATACAATCACCACTGACCAAAAAAGAAAACACATAGTATTCATACTGATTTCATTAAAAAAATTTAGTAAAAACACCCAGCTTTAGTTTCAAAAACTATCAGGGCGTGGTAAATTAATTCCGTGAATACTTTGCAACAAGAGGCCTCCCCACTATGAAAATTCTAGGTATCGTCATGGTTTTTGTCTGTGTCTTTGGCGGTTACGTCTTAGCTGGCGGGCATATGGGGCCTATTATTAAAGCCGCGCCTCTTGAGATTGTTATCATTATGGGTGCTGCTATTGGTGCATTTATAATCTCTAATACCGGACATGTTATTAAACATACCCTGAAAAGTATGAACTCTCTGGTAAAACCGGAAGCATATAATAAAGCAGACTATGTAGAGTTACTCAGCTTGCTATATACTTTATTCAAACTGGCGCGTACCAAAGGCTGGCTAGCTCTGGAATCCCATATTGAGAACCCGCATGAAAGCGAACTTTTCTCACGCTTTGAAAAATTCTCCAAGAACCATCACGCCCTGACATTTCTGACAGATTACCTGCGTATTATCTCCTTAGGTAACGAAAACCCGCATGAACTGGAAGCGTTACTTGACGAAGAAATTGAAACGATCGAACATGAGGCCATGCATCCAAGCCATGCTATTCAAACGATGGCAGACGGTATCCCTGCACTTGGTATTGTGGCTGCGGTGCTTGGTATTATCAAAACCATGGGCGCTATCACAGAACCACCAGAGGTTCTTGGTAAAATGATTGGTGGCGCACTTGTTGGCACATTCCTGGGGGTGTTTATCGCCTATGGCGCGGTTGGGCCGATTGCATCTGCCATGGGGGCAAAGGGTGAGTCAGAAGTCATGTATTATAAAGCGATAAAAGTGGCGTTGATTGCGTTCCTGAACGGAGCTGCGCCGCAGGTTGCGGTTGAGTTTTCTCGTAAATTCCTACCGCACCACGTTCAACCAAGCTTCCTTGAGCTTGAAGAACATTTAAATGAATTACCGGCAGCATCATAAAGTTTTGAAGCCAACAATTTAAACGGATAAACCGTTTCAAACAGGAAATCGAATGAGCGGTGATGAAATACAACCAATAATCGTTAAGAAGGTCATCAAAAAAGGTGGCGGGCATCATGGTGGCGCATGGAAAGTGGCCTATGCAGATTTCGTGACAGCGATGATGGCGTTCTTCTTACTCTTATGGCTGTTGAATGTTTCCACTGATGAAGCCAAGAACCTGATTTCCAGTTATTTTGCCCCCTCCCACCCGACTGTTTCGCGCCGTGATAGTGGTGCTGGCGGAGTCTTGGGCGGCATGAGCATGTCCGAAGAAGGCTCGATGGCTACCAATAAACAGCCACTAGCCGAGAAAATGGCAACGGGCAAAAAAGGCCAAGGTGAATCTGAAGAATCTGCAACCGAAAAAATAAAGGGTTATGAACCTGCCGACATCGAAAAATTAAAAGAAGAACTAAAAGCCAGAGAAGCCAAAAGATTTGATGTAGCTAAAAAGCAACTTGAACAAGCAATTGCCGAAGATGAAGGTCTAAAAGCGCTTGCCAAACATCTCATGATAGATATCACGCCCGAAGGTCTACGCATTCAAATCATCGATCAAGAAGGCAACCCGATGTTTGCCAAAGGTAGTGCGGAAATCATGCCACAAGCCAAATCCCTGCTAACCAATATCTCTTTGATTATAGCTGCCCTGCCAAATGATTTATCTATACGTGGCCATACAGACGCATCACCCTTCGCGACCGAAACAGGCTACAGCAACTGGGAGCTATCAGCAGATCGTGCAAATGCTAGCCGACGCATTATCATGGATAGCGGCGTTGAAGAAGAGCGTATTGAAAACGTAATGGGTAAAGCTGCGAACACGCCTTTTATCGAAGAAGATCCGCTTGATCCGCGTAACCGCCGTATCACTATTATATTACTGCATGAAACACTCGCCGAAGCATTGGAGCGCGGAGAGTTCACAGCACAAGAAGGTGCAAAAGATGCGCAAGGTGACGACTTCTCACCAGCAGATGTCAAGCCATTGCCGCCAAAAGATGAAGGGTTCAAGAAAACACCTGGCGAGTTCTACTTCCCATAGGATATGTCTGTGATTATTCAGCTCTGTTTCCCCGGCTCTGGTTATAGAAGAGCTGATAGCGCGCCTGAAGCTGTAACCAACCTGCTAACCTGCCCCCTATCACTCCCCATAACACGCGCGCCGCATCCTGCATATATAACTTGCGCAAGATATTTCGCCTGTGTAAATCTCAAAGCTTTATAATAGACATATATTCAGGGTGAATTTGGCTTATCAAGCTTAGAACTTATTGTTCTTTGGGAAACCATTTGGTGGCATCCGGCCAGCCTGTGCGCGCTTACCAAACCATGGCATAATATCATCAACTCTGGTTTCGCCTGCGCCATATTTATACACAAGTCCTTCTTCCAGATTAAACGGACGAATATCTGAAATTCCGCCATCCTTATAACGTTGAATAATAACGCCCTTACCTTTGGACATCACAGGCAGCTCTTCAAGCGGGAAGACCAGCATTTTGCGGTTTTCGCCAATAACAGCCACGTGATCATCACTAGCTGCTACCGAAATACATAATTTGGCCTCGGCAGTATTGCCCACATTAAGCACCTGCTTACCATTACGAGTCTGTGCCAGAATATCTTTTTGTTCAACGATAAAACCGCGTCCCTCATCGGACGATATAAGTAACTTACTGTCCTGATCATAGATAAGCATCTCTGTAATATCGCTATCATTGGGCAGGTCAATCATAAGCCTAACAGGCTCGCCAAAACCGCGGCCAGACGGGAATTTATCACAGCCAAGCGTGTAAAAACGTCCGTTTGTCCCGAGTAATAACAGCTTATCGGTTGTCTGCACCTCGATCACAAAACGGCCACGATCACCGTCCTTGTATTTAATATCGTCTTCTTTATGCCCATGCCCTTTAAACGCACGTATCCAGCCTTTGGCTGAACAAACGATTGTCACAGGTTCTTTTTCGATCATGGCTTCTTCAAGCTCTTCGATATCAACCGGCGCCGGAACACTGCCAATAATTGTACGCCTTGCACCAAGGAACGTCTTGGGAGAAAATAGCTCTTTAAGGGCTTTAATCTGTTTACGGATCTCTTTCCATTGCTTAGCCTCTGATTTAAGCAATGCCTGTAGCGCATCACGTTCTTTTGCAAGTTCGTCATGCTCGGTACGGATTTCCATTTCTTCCAATTTGCGCAAATGACGAAGGCGCATATTTAAAACAGCCTCTGCCTGAACTTCGGTCAAACCAAAAGCAGACATCAACTCATCTTTCGGCTCGTCAGATTCACGAATAATGCGAATGACTTCATCAATATTCAGATAAACAATCAAATAACCGGCCAAAATCTCAATACGGTTCTCGACCTTATCAAGACGGTGTGAACTGCGTCGTACCAGCACTTCCTGACGATGATCAAGCCATGCCCGAAGCACTTCCTTGATATCCATAACCTTGGGCACCGTACCTTGATCAAGTACGTTCATATTCATATTAAAGCGCGTTTCAAGGTCCGTATTTCTATACAGAGCCTCCATCAACAGCTCTGGCTCTACATTCCGGCTTTTAGGAACAATAACCACACGGATATCATCTGTACTTTCATCCCGTACATCT
>JAUILO010000140.1 GCA_030432775.1 Alphaproteobacteria bacterium | reverse complement strand
CGGTATGACTGGAATATCTCGTTACATACCAGCAAAACAGCCTGACCAAGGTTCAGCGAGGAAAAGTTCGGGTTTACGGGGATCTGGATGATGTAATGACTAAGGGCGATATCATCATTATTCAGTCCGGCGCGTTCACCACCAAAAATGATGCCGGTTTTTTGTCTGGATTGCGCACGGTCTACGATCTGGCTGGCCGCCTGCCTTGCGCTATAGGTCGGTTTCACCATATCGCGCTCCCGCGCGGTTGTCGCATAAACCATGTGTAAATCGGCAATAGCGTCCTCTGTGCGCGAAAAGACCTGCACAGGCGCCATCATATCAAAAGCCCCCGAAGACATAGCCTCGGCACGCTCATTCGGCCAGCCATCGCGCGGCGCGATCAAGCGTAGCTCGGTCATGCCAAAATTCAGCATAGCACGGGCAGTTGCGCCAATATTTTCGCCCATCTGTGGATTGGCGAGTATAATAACCGGCGCGTTCTCGAATTTAAATTCACTATTCATCATTTTTACCTATTGGTTTTGCCTTATAGCAACGAGACGACTTGACGGCAATCATTTCCTTTCTATAGTAATGGCCTATAAGGTTTTTATAGAGGCGTATCCCGATGAGCAAATCACTAAAAGATCAACTGGTAGAAGAAACCCTTAGAGCGCGCGAGCGTATCTATCGTGTGAACGGTCCAACAGCGCTTAATCAGGTTACTATTCCCGGCCTTGATTGTGACGTGTATTTAAAGCGCGAAGATCTCTCAATGATTAACGCGTATAAATGGCGCGGTGCTTATAACTGTATGGCGACCCTGCAAAACCATGATCACCGTAAGCCCGTTGTCGCAGCATCTGCCGGAAACCATGCACAGGGCGTGGCGCTGGCTTCGCGATTGCTCGGTATTAAAAGCAAGATTTACATGCCTTTATCTGCGCCAAAGATGAAACAGGATGCCGTTAAAAAGCATGGCGGTGATTTTGTCGAAGTTGTGTTGACGGGGGATTCGTATAACGAAGCATCCGACGCAGCGTTAGAATATGTCGCAAAAAAGAAATACCCTTATATCCACCCTTATGATGATATTTATACAATTGCCGGACAGGGGACAATTGCCGATGAAATCGTGCTGTCGGGCAAAGGGCCGTTTGATTATATATTCCTTCAAATTGGCGGCGGCGGTATGGCTTCGGGTGTTTCGACATGGCTGAAGATCCATTATCCGGATATCAAAGTGATTGGTGTGGAGGCCGAAGGACAGGCCAGTATGAAAGCATCAATGGATGCGGGTAAGCCTGTGTGCCTTGATGAGGTAGACACATTTTGTGACGGCACAGCCGTGCGTGAACCGGGTAAGCTTTGTTTTAAAATATGCAGTGAAACGCTGGATGACATCATTGTTGTGAAAAACGAAGAGGTTAGCTCGGCTGTTGAGACAACATGGGAGATCGGCCGTTTCATTCCCGAGCCGTCAGGCGCGCTGGGCCTTGCCGGTTTGATTAAATATGCCAAAGCACATCCGGAAAAGATGAAAGGTAAAAAGGTTTTATCTATTATCTGTGGTGCAAATATGGACTTTAGCAAGCTGCGCCTTATCTCTGCGAACCATTCTGTCGGCGCGCAGCGTCAAAGATATTTGCGTTTTGAACTGACTGAAGGACGCGGCAATCTGCTTGATCTTCTGAATAAATATTTCTCCGGTGTCAGTGTCACAGCCTTCCAATACGGTAAGGTTAGCAAGGGTATTGCATGGCCGGTTATATCTTTTGAAGGCACGCCGGAAGCTCTGGAAGCGATGCAAAAGAACCTCAAGAAGGCAGGCGTGAAATTTGAAGATATCACGGGCCAGCCTGATACGCGTTACCGCGTTATCAATTATAATCCGGATTTATTGCAGAACCCTGTGTTTATGCATGTCCACTTCCCGGAGCGAGCCGGGGCGCTGCGTGAGTTATTGCGCGCAATTTCGGGGACGGCCAATATTTGTTATTTCAACTATGTATATACTGGCGAGACAATCGGCCGTGCATTAATGGGTTTTGAGCTTAACAGCGTCAATGATTACGATGAGTTTGTCAAAAAAGTGAATGCGACAAAAATCACATGCCGTCCGCTGGATGATTTAACAATGGATCGTATGCTGTATTCCGAGCATAAAGATTAGTCTCCAGCACGCTTGATCTGCACAGATGTTGATTTCCGCTGTGCTGTTTTGTAATTCAGGTAATATGCCGCAAATAGGCCGCATGCAACCGATTAGGCCGCAAGCCTGTCCTTAACTTTTTCAGAACCAATCAATGGCAAAAGCACAGGCATTTCCGGACCATGATCCATGCCGGTGATAGCCTGACGTAGTGGCAGGAATAGTTCTTTGCCTTTGCGTCCGGTTTTTTCCTTGATTTGCGTAGTCCACGAACTCCATGTGTTTTCATCCCATGGTGCAGCAGGCAGAAGGGCTGCTGCTTCGCGGATATAATCAGCATCCTCGATGATTGGAGAAACCGGACCATTGGCAACAGTCCACCATTCTTTCAAATCAATCAGCAGGTTCAGGTTATTGTGAACAGCGTTCCAGAAACTCTCGTCAATATCACCAAGCCCTAGTTCTTCGAGGCGGTCTTTAATATCGGCATAGCTTGTTTGTTGCAGAATTTTGGCGTTGAGACGAATAAGTTCGTCTGAATCAAATTTTGGTGTGTTACGCGAAAATTTTGAAAAATCGAACTGGTCGATCGCTGGCTGAATATCTGTGAGCGCGTCAATTGGGTCAGAGCTGCCGAGTTTGGCGAGCAAGCTGATTAATGCCATTGGCTCAAGTCCTTCTTCTTCACGAAGTTCTTTCAGGCTTTTGCCGCCAAGTCTTTTAGATAATTTGCCGCCATCCATGTCGGCCAGCAATGTCATATGGGCAAATTCCGGTGGCTTTGCGCCAAGCGCTTCAAACATCTGTATATGGGCTGCGGTGTTTGATACGTGATCTTCACCGCGCACAACATGCGTGATTTTGTAATCGACATCATCAATAACAGAACAGATGTGGTATAGTGGCGATCCATCCTCGCGGATCAGAACAGGGTCTGAAATATCGCTACCTTGAAATTGCACATTGCCACGAACCATGTCATTCCATTCGATTGGATCATGAAGCATTTTGAAACGCCAATGCGCTTTGCGACCTTGATCTTCATAGGCTTTGATTTGTTCATCGTTCAGCGACAATGCGCCACGGTCATAAACCGGTGGCTTCCCGCGTGAAAGCTGTGTTTTACGTTTTAGGGCAAGTTCTTCGGCTGTTTCGTAACATGGGTACAGACGTCCATCGTCTTTTAATTTTTGAATAGCTTCCTGATAACGCTCGTCACGATTTTTCTGTCTGGCTTTTTCATCCCAGTCCAGCCCCATCCAGTTCAAGCCATCTTCAATGGCTTGTTCATATTCGGGTTTGCTACGTTCGGCATCGGTATCATCGATACGAAGCAAGAATATGCCTTGGTTCTTACGGGCAAAAAGCCACGTGACAAGCGCTGTTCTAGCGTTACCAACATGCATATATCCGGTGGGTGAGGGCGCAAATCTTACTTTTACAGTCATATTCTTAATTCCTTTGGCTCAGGAGGCTGAAAGTAGCAAATTGCGTATGAAAAGAAAAGCCGATAAATGGGGCTGGCTAATAAAAAGAGCTTATTTTATGGCTAAACGCCCTATTGCACGAACGAATTTAGGCTGTATAGGTCTGTGCGGTGCGGTACGAGGGTTGTGAGGGGTACAAGTTGTCTTGTGCTTGTTCTATATGTGCCCAGTCATAACGCTCATCAGCTGGCTCTGCACCACGTAATACGCGCGCATTGTCGCTGCGGGTCTCCCATGAGCTGCGCTCGCTACTAAATAGGCGCTCGGCTGTTTGTGCTGCATCATCAAGGCTGTGGTGAATACCAAGATCTATGGCCGTGCTGGCTTGCGAGGTGTTATTATTTGTGCCTGACCATACATGTTTTGCTAGACTGAATTTTCCATCGCTTTGTGGCGTAACAGTAAGCTGTACATTGATTTCGTTATGTGCGGATGTCCAGTCGGGGTGAGAGCCCGCGCTATAGCTGAGTATGTCTGTGAAGTAACCCTGCGCTGTTGTCTCAAAAGTATTATTTGCCGTCTGTAGTAATGTCATTGTGACATCTAACTTTTCGCTATTAATGTTTTACCCTGCCTCTATATTATGCGCGAAATGGTTAATAATAGGATAACGGCGGTCACGGCCAAATGCACGGGAGGTAATTTTAACGCCGGGCGGTGCTTGTCTGCGTTTATATTCTGATCGATCCAGCATTTTCCAGACAGAAAGCACGGTCTGTTTGTCATGTCCTTTGGCAACAATATCCTGAATGCCCATATCATATTCAATCAGGCATTCCAGAATGTTGTCCAGAATATCATAAGGGGGCAGGGAATCCTGATCTGTCTGGTTGTCCCGTAGTTCTGCTGTTGGCGGTTTTTCGATGATGTTGACAGGCATCACGATGCCTTCAGGGCCTTGAGCATTAGCGGGTTTGTGCGCATTGCGCCATTGGCTAAGGGCAAAGACCTGTGTTTTATATAGATCCTTTAGCGGGTTAAAACCGCCGCACATATCGCCATATAATGTGGCATAACCCACCGCCATTTCGGATTTATTTCCGGTCGACATGACCATTTTTCCGCTGGCATTGGATAGCGCCATTAATATCAAACCACGGCTTCGTGATTGCAGGTTTTCAAATGTGATGCCGGGGGTTGTGTCGTCAAAATAACCGGATAATGTGTTTTCAAAGGCGCTAACGCTTTTTTCAATCGCTATGTTATCAAGTCGGACATTTAGATTTTCGGCCAGCTTCCGCGCATCATTCAGGCTGTCTTCGGATGTGTATTTTGAGGGCATCATTACGCAATGCACAGCATCAGCCCCTAGCGCATCAACGGCGATTTCGGCTGTTAAGGCACTATCAATACCGCCGGACAGGCCAAGTAATACGCCCGGAAAACCAGCCTTTGTGACATAATCGCGCAAGCCTGTAACACAGGCCATGTAAATGCTTTCAAGCGAGTCATTGCTGCGTGATTGACGTTGATGGGTGGATGATCTTTGAAATGAAAACGCATTGTTTTTGGCGTTATATTCCCAATCCGTGTGGCAGAGATCTTCGGCAAAATGGGCGCATTCTAATATAATGTCACCCTTGTCATCCATAATGAAAGACGTCCCGTCAAATACAAGTTCGTCCTGACCGCCCCATTGGTTGAGGTATATGAGCGGCAATCCTGTTTTGCTGACATTCTTGCGGGCAATATCATGGCGCTCTGTTGTTTTGCGGTAATCAAACGGGCTGGCATTCACACTGATGAATAATTGCGCGCCATTATCCTGTAGATGGGCGGCAACGTCGTCATGCCACATATCTTCACATATAAGCAAGCCGATTTTATGTCCTGCGATTATTTGCACATCCGGCATCTTTCCGGCGGAGAACAGGCGCTGTTCATCAAATACGCCGTAATTGGGCAAATGTACTTTGTGCTGTGTTGCTGTGATTTTGCCGTTTTCTATGATATGCGCGGCATTATATATCTTATCCTCCTGTGTGACCGGAACAGGCAGTATGATTGCCATTGATGAAGATGTACTCCATTGCACAATATCTTGCACATGTTTATCAATCGACCTGATAAAGCTAGGTTTTAATATAAGGTCTTCGGGCGGGTAGCCACAAATGCTCAGCTCGGGGAAAATAACAATATCTGCATGTTCGCGGCATTCTTCGAGAATACCGATGATTTTGTCCTTGTTACCAGATAATGCACCCACAACGGGATTGATCTGCGCCAAGGTAATGCGGAGCGCGTTTGTCATACCTAAAAATTTTTAAGTGAAAACGGCGGGGTTGGCAAAGTATATTTGCAGACCCCTCATGTTTTACCGTGATGCTTTATTCTGCGGCTGCAGCTTCGATATTGGCATAGTCGGGCTTGTTGCCGCGTAAGGACTTTAGCTCGTCGGCCACAAGGAAAGCCATTTCCAGCGCCTGATTGGCGTTTAGTCTAGGGTCACAATGTGTATGGTAGCGGCTTGATAAGTCAAAATCACCAATCTGTTC
>JAUILO010000139.1 GCA_030432775.1 Alphaproteobacteria bacterium | reverse complement strand
TTTATAAATAATTTTTTTAAACAAATTTCCATATAACGCTTGCCATACATTTCATAATATTGTGTAATGCACCAAATCTTAACAATAATAAAAAAATACAGCTAAACAGGGATGTAAAAAATGGCTTCACAAAACCAAGAACGTATGTATTTCCAAGACTTGCTTGACCGCGCGAAAGAAAGTGCCTTCAGCCGGGGGGCAAAACACGCCGGATGGTCAGATGTATGGGCATCGGCAATCGACACACAGGAAACATCCAATGTTTTATCGTCCAGAGGTCTTGATCCTTATGGCTTTAAAACAGAGCTACATTATATAGAGAAATTCAAACAACAAGGTTTCATCAATAATTTTGGCGCGAACCCGCAGCAAATTCAGGAAGCCACCTCGGAGATTATTCAAGACCTTCAAAACTATATGCAACTTGCATCTCTTGAGCCGGTCGAAGACACAACGGAGGATCTGGCGGCTCAGCTTGTTGAAATTATCCAGACAAAACAAAATGAAGCATTGTCCGAAGAAGAAGCCACAGAGCTTAGAAGCATACTTGAAAAACTCAAAACAATCGACCCTGCCCAGCAAACAGAAGAAGAATACGACGCACAAGAATCTCCATCTATCTATCAAGCCGTTTACGGCAGACCGCAAAGCGAGGTCATTACCCAAATCATTCGTCTGGCTGAAAACGTACTCGGTTCGGGCATATCTGACCAACATGAAAACGCCATTTTGGAACTTGCCGATTTACTTGAAACAATCAAAGCACAATCATTAGAAGGCAAGCCGGATAACTCAAATAGAGATTTTACTGGCTATGCATCGGAAATGTATAACGCAACCGAACAGCTGGCCAGTTTTATCGCGCTAAAACTGGAACTAAGTGAGCAAAGCAAAAACAAGCAATTCGACCCTGCCAAAGAAGCCTTGAAAGAGAAGATCATTAAAACTGTCGCAAGTACAACATTCGGACAAATGTTCCGTCTGGTCAGTGGCGGCGCCGACAAACAAGCGGCACAGATGATTCAGGCTCAATTTGCACAGGCTTTTTTCCAGGAACTTATGATGGGAGCAGGTCACGATGTATCATCAGACATAAGTGACGATATTGATGCCGCTGCCGAGCTTGAAACAATTCAGGCACACCCTGCCATTCCACCATCTCCAGTCAATGTCATTGAAGAGCTTATGGTGAAATCGAGTGAAGTGTATAAAAACCTGTTGCTACGAAACGGCATGCGCACTACAGATGCGGACGCGGAAGACATTCTTGAATCTCACCTGCCGAGCCGTGCAGTACAACGCGTCATGCTGAATGGCTTGAGCCAGACATACGCGCTCAACGCGATCGAAATGACACCAAGACATATTGTTCTAGGACTGCTGGCTGATAATGATGTTCAAAAACACCTGACACGCCTTGGTATTGAAGATTTGTCAAAATTCGAACAAGCCTTTAAAGAGCATTCCGTTTCGATGGATACAAAACCAAAAGGCCGCTTCAGTGTTCATCCGACTGTCCCTGATGATATTAAGGAATACGCATCCGCGCTTGATACCGAATACAAAGCTCATTTCAGAGCCGCAGATATGCTTTTATTTGCATATAATGACAACCCTGCTCTGGCCGAAGCTATGGAAAAAGCTGGTCTAACCGAAGATATGGTTGGCCAGTGGATTGAAAAATACCCTAAAGACAGCGAAGAAAACAAAGCCGAAGAAGAACACGGCTTTAAAGTTCACCAGCAAGAGCTGGACGAGTTAATCGGCACATATTGTCAGGATTACACACAAATGGCCAAAGACGGCAAGTTTGATCCGATGATTGGTCAGGACGAAGTCCTTGATACGATGACGACAATTTTGCTAAAACGCGGCAAGAAAAACCCGACAATTATCGGCGAGCCGGGTACCGGTAAATCCAAAGTCCTTGAAGGCCTTTCAAACGCGATTGTTGCAGGTACGTTGCACGAAGACCTGATCGGCGCACGTCTATTGATGCTTGATCTCGCACAAATGGATGACTCGCCATATAAAGGCATGTTTGAATCCCGTATCCTGCCTATCATTAAAGGTGTGGCTGAGCGCAATGCGTCAGGCAAATACCCGCCTATTCTTCTTGGCATTGACGAACTTGCCGTAGCAAAAAACGCCGGTACGCATTCCGGTGATCCGAACGGTTTCCAGGGCATGATCAAACCATATCTTACCAATGGTGATATCTTCCTGATTTCAACAACAACGGAAGATGAGTACAGAACACAAATCGAAACCGATCCGGCTTTTGCGCGCCGTATGCAACCTGTATTTGTGAAAATACCAACTGATGAACAAGCAGCCGAAATTTTAGCAGGGCTTAAAGAGTCATACGAGAAGCACCATCATGTCGCCATTAGTGATGATATGATATCAGAAGTCACAAAGCTTGCCGGACGTTACATTCATACGGTCAACCATCCGGATAAAGCCATCGATTTACTTGATGAGTCTTGCGCCAGATCACGAAAAGCCGGTGAAAAAGAACTAAAGCGCGAGCATGTTCTACAAGCCGTAAGTGATAAAACAAATATTCCATACGAGTTTTTATCACAAAGTGAAAAACAGCGTTACCGCGAGATTGGTAAGAATCTTGGTGAACGTGTTCTGGGTCAGGATGAAGCCATTGATATGGTGTCCGGTGCCTTAAAACGTGCAAAAGCGAAAACACGTAAAAGCAAAGGTCGTCCGATTGGTAACTTCCTGTTCGTTGGCCCGACCGGCGTTGGTAAAACTGAGCTGACCAAGGCGCTGGCTGAATTCCTTATGGGTGATGAAGAAGAATTTCTTGTTCGTTTCGATATGTCCGAATATCAAGAAAAACAATCTGTTAGCCGCTTTATTGGTTCACCTCCTGGTTATGTAGGTTACGAAGAAGGTGGCGGGCTTGTGAAAGCTGTGCGCGCAAAGCCTTTTGCCGTTTACCTTTATGACGAAGTTGAAAAAGCACACCCTGATGTGTTTAACTCGCTGCTTGCACCACTATCAGACGGCATTGTCACAGATGGCCGCGGTATTAAGGGCAACATGCGTGATACAATCAACATCATGACATCAAACCTTGGTGCCAAAGCCGTGCGTGAGCGTGGCGAAGAGCTTGGCCTTGATCCGGTTGAAGATTACGAAGCATGGCAAGCCATGGCGCTGCCAATATACAAACAAGCTGTCGAAACATTCTTCCCACCTGAATTTCTGGGCAGGCTTGATGGCGTTGTATACTTCAACTCTTTAAGTCCTGATGTGATTAAAAAGCTTGTTTCTGTTCAAGAAGCAGGAACAAAATCACAGATGAAAGCCGAATACGGTCTGGATTTCGAACTTTCGAACGAATTTAGAAACTCTGCTGCCAAGCAAGGTTATGATGTTCGTTTTGGTGCCCGTCCACTGGAACAGGCATGGAAAGCCATCGTTGAAGATCCGCTGGCCGATTTCTTGCTTGAAAAAGAAGATGAAGAACTTGAAGACGCATCAAAATTACGCATGGTCTGGACAAGTTCGTCCAAAGGCATTGCTGCGGCAAAACCGGCTGATAAAGACGTTACGGTCAAAATCGAAGGTAACGACGAAGACGCACAAAAAGTCATTAAAGTCGGAACTCCGCAATTTGTTCTGAAACGCTAAGCAAGAACAGCCGTTTTTCAGTAAAATACAGTTTACGAGCAGAAAGCACTCCTGATTATTCAGTGAGTGCTTTCTTCTTGGCTCCTATAAAACTATATTCACGAGCCTGGTTTTTGGGTAAATATTGTGAGTGATTTTGGCGGGGCTTTATACCGCGATCCGGCATCATGGGCACTTTTGTCTGTTTGATCTACATTCTTGCTCGTATCAAATTTTTTCGTCCAACCAGATCCACCAGCAAGGGCGGGAAGTTCAAAATCGACATCATATGAAGACGAATTAAAGATAACGAACAGGCGATCTTTATTCGCCGCAGCATTGCATTCTTCGGGAAGTGCTGCGTTATTAAACATCACGGCAAAGCATTTATCATATGCATCATCCCAGTTATATTTACGTCCGTCTGCGTTATACCAATCGATACTCGGCACGCCGTCATCATCTTTTAACAAACCGTGCAAATGACTTGCATATGTGAAAACCGGATTTTCTTTTCGGAATGCGATAATCTTTTTGGTAAATTCAAGCAGCTCTTTACCATCAGCATCAATATTATCCCAATTGATCCAGCCAATTTCATTATCCTGACAGTAGGCATTATTGTTACCGTTCTGGGTATTGCCAAATTCATCCCCGCCAAGCAATAACGGCACACCTTGCGACATAAATAGCGAAGCGAGCATATTCTTTTTCTGGCGTAACCTGATCTCGTTAATATGCGGATCATCCGTCTTGCCTTCATAGCCGTTATTTGCGCTGAAATTGTGACTGTGACCATCACGGTTTTCTTCGCCATTGGCTTCGTTGTGTTTATCGTTATAACTCACCAAATCATTCAAATTAAATCCGTCATGAACGGCAATATGGTTAACACTGGCATGTGCGCCGCGGCTGGGGTCACCGAATTTATCGCTCGAACCGGCAATACGTTTGGCCATATTTTTCACCGAACCCGCGTCTGAGCGCCAGTAACTACGCAGATGATCGCGATATTTATCATTCCATTCGCGCCACGGCGCGGGGAACGCCCCGACCTGATAACCGTCAGGACCTACATCCCACGGTTCTGCCACCAGTTTCACATTTGATAGAACCGGATCATTCTTTACCGCCTCTAAAAATGCACTTTCCTGACTGAATTTTTCAGGGTTACGGGCAAGGCTTGAGGCCAGATCAAACCGGAACCCGTCAATATGAAACTCATCAACCCAGTAACGCAAAGAATCAACCACCATATTGGTCACGGCCGGATTGGTGATGTTTACAGTATTCCCGCAGCCCGTTTCATTGACGTATTTTTTCTCGCCGTCTTTATCATATAATCGGTAATAGGCTTCATTATCTAGCCCCCTGAATGATACAACAGGGCCATCTGCACCCCCTTCGGCTGTGTGGTTATAAACCACGTCTAAAATAACCTCTAGTCCGGCTTCGTGATATGCTTTGACCACGTCCTTAAATTCATCAATCGTGCCTGTTGCAAGATATCCGGCATGCGGTGCAAAGAAACCTATCGTGTTATAGCCCCAATAATTGCTGCGGCCTTTTTCCTTTAAATGATCCTCATCCAGAAAACTATGCACCGGGAGTAATTCTACAGATGTAACGCCAAGCTCTTTTAAATGTTTGATAATCACAGGATCAGCCAGACCGGCTATTGTCCCCTTGGTTTCCTCCGGCACATCCGGATGCAACTTGGTAAAACCCTTGGCATGAATTTCGTAGAAAATCGTCTGTTCCCAAGGCGTATTAGGTGCTTGATCGTTCCCCCAATCATACGCTGTGTCGGCTACACGTCCGCGAATAATACGCTCTCCCTGATCATCACTGGTTTGCAACACATCATAGGCATAGGGATCGAGTAAAATATTGGAAGGATCAAACCACTTGCCTTGCGCGGGCTGATATTCACCATGAGCGCGATAGCCATAAAGCTGGCCTGCGCCAATATCAGGCACAAAGCCATGCCATATATTATCTTCACCACGGGTGAGATCAATTGTACGGATTTGGTTCAGGCCTGTTTCATCGAAAAGGCATAATTCAATTTTGTCCGCATGTTCGGAATAGACGGCAAAGCGCACGCCTTCCTCTTCCACATGCGCACCGATCTTGTGCCGGTTTTGCATTCTTACCTCTGCTCAACTTGTCGTTCTTATTTTATAGTTATTATTTATTCATTATTTTTATAACTTTATTACCAGAACTATAGGACACACGGCCAATCTCTGACAAGGAATATCTTTGTCATATGCACTAGAATTGCCCCAAATGAATGGAAACTGATCATGCTTTTTAAGGGAAGGATGGGAAATAGCAGAAAGATAATGGTGGGCCCGGCCGGATTTGAACCAGCGACCAATCCGTTATGAGCGGACTGCTCTAACCAACTGAGCTACAGGCCCTTATATAGGTATTAGCATGCTAATACCATCTATCTAAGGTCATATCACCAAATAGACAACAAAGGCAA
>JAUILO010000138.1 GCA_030432775.1 Alphaproteobacteria bacterium | reverse complement strand
GGTAGCCTGACAGCAGGACATGCACGCGCGCTTGTGACTGCTGATGATCCGGAGACACTTGCGAAAGATATTATCAACCAGGGTTTAAGTGTACGTGAGGCTGAAAAATTCTCCAGCGGCTCTAAAAAGAAAGCCGGCAAATCTGTATCTGGTAAAGCACCAGCCAAGTCTGCGGAAAAAGACGTTGATACATTGGCACTTGAAGAAGAGCTAAGTGGTTTGCTTGGAATGCGGGTACAGATCAATGTCGCTTCCGGTCAGACAGGTACAGGCAATTTAACAATTGATTTCAAATCTCTTGATCAGCTTGATGAAGTTTTGCATCGTTTGTCCCATTATCCGGGTCGTCAGCAGATAGGCTGATCGGCGTTCTCATACGATGCTGCTTTGGACCAGTTAATATAGCGGCATACAGCGGGAGTGCTGTCAAAGTTTTGCCAAGTTGATGAGTGCGTAAAGAATTATTATGGGTATAGCCGGTGTAAGTACGGCTGTACCCTTTTTTATCGCGTGCTGAGTGATAAAATGGCCTGTGCGCATACGGTATCAGCTGGGAAACCTGTTGTTTTGGCCTGAATTTCAAGCTCCATTAATTTGCCGAGCGTTCTTTCAATTTTTTTCATGTTCCAGCGCTGCAACTGCAATTTAAAGTCATCCTGCAGCTTAAAGAAAATAGGCGGGTTGAGGGTTTTCATGATCTGGCCGACTTGTTCACCTTCGTTCATACGTGCTTTGGCAAGGTGAAGCTTATGAAAGTGACTTTGCAGGGCGCGCAGGACAGCAACAGAAGGAATACCTTCATCAAGAAGTGTATTAAAGCTCTTTAACGCGGGGCCGGTGCGGCCGCTGGCAATGTTATAAACCAGCATATCAAGAGTTTGTTCGCCGCCGGCGCCACAGCAATCTTGCGCATTTTGTAGGGTGACTTTGCCAAGGCGCTCTTTTACGGCATTGCCGTCATTACCCTTGTAGTCTTTATAAGGCCCCATGAAGGTAATCAGCTTATCAACTTCCGAGCGTACGCGCTGGCGGTCACCGGTAAGGTTGCCTGCAAGCCATGAAACGGCATCACGCTCTATGTCATAACCAGCATGTTGCAAAGTTTGGCGGATCACATTGCTGACTGCGCCTTCGTCTTCGATATAACAGGGAATGGCTGCGGCGTTTTTGGCGCTTTCGCATAATTTACGCAAGGATGAACGGGGGCCTAGCTCACCTGCTTCAATAACAACAAGGTTTTCCTGGCTTGCTTCTTTGAGGTAGTCTTTGAGCTGGGCTGTGAGTTTGTCGCCAGCATCGGTAATGCGGATAAGGCGGCCGCCGCCCATCATGGACATGGCGCTTGCTTCGTCGTTCAGACGGGCAGGGTCATCATTAATTTGGTCGCCTGATAATGTAACGGCATTAAATGGATCGTTGAGATCCTGTACAATAGATCGCGCAATTTTCTTGGCACGTTCGCGCATAAGACCGTCATCGGGTCCGTAAACCAGCACAACCCGCGCGATAGGGTTGGGCTGTGCTACAAAAGGTTCGATGTCTCTGAATGATAATTTCATATTGTCTTTATTCTAAGGCAAGGATGGCAGCTGTTAAACAAGAATATGGAGTTGCTCCACTTTAAATTCTGACCTTTGTCAGTGTCTGAAGGCTGTCCTTGGTAAAAGTGAATTGAAAAGAGCGTTCAGAGAAGGTATCTACAAGGGGAAGGTATCAACAAAGGCGAATGTTTAAATTCGCCAATAAACCCGAAACGGAAAAGAACTTCATATGGCTAAGGATGATCAAGGCAAAAAGAATTGGAATGAAACGACTATTGCTGTGCGCGCCGGTCTTGAGAGTGACGAGAGTTACAACTCTGTGATGCCGCCTTTATACATGTCGACTAATTATGCTTTTTCGTCGTTCGGAGAGGTGCCTGTTTATGATTATGGTCGTGTGGGTAACCCGACACGCGATGTTGTGGGCAAGGCGCTTGCCGATATGGAAGGCGGTTTTAATGGCGTGATGACATCATCCGGTATGGCGGCTTTGGATCTGATGTTCACCCACCTTGATCCCGCGGATATTATAGTCGCACCGCATGACTGTTATGGCGGTACATACCGTTTGTTGCGCAGTAAGGCGGCAAAAGGCCATTACAAGGTCAATTTTATTGATCAGACCGATGATGCGGCATTAAAAGCAGCGTTCGAGGCGAAACCCAAGATGATTTTGCTGGAAACACCAAGTAATCCGCTGCTGAGAATTGTAGATATTGAAAAAGTAGTCGCAATGGCCAAGAAAACAGAAACACTGGTTGTGGTTGATAACACATTTCTTTCGCCGTTTTTGCAAAAGCCATTCGATTTTGGCGTTGATGCGGTAATACATTCGACAACAAAATATATTAATGGCCATAGTGATGTGATTGGCGGCTGTTTGATTACGAAAGACGAAGAGCTATATACCGATATGCGCTGGTGGAATAATTGTATCGGTTATGCGCCATCCCCTTTTGATTGTTATTTGACATTGCGGGGCGTACGTACGCTTAATGCCCGTATGTCACGTCAGCAGGAAACAGCAGCTAAGCTGGTGGATTATTTGTGTTCTCATGAATCAGTTGAAAAGGTCTTCTACCCTGGTCTTGAAAGTCATGCCGGTTATGAGATCGCTAAAAGACAGCAAAAAGGCGCAGGCGCTATGATTAGTTTTGAGCTTAAGGGCGGCGAGAAATCTGTACGTAGTTTTGTTAATAATCTGGATGTCTTTTCATTAGCGGAATCTCTAGGTGGCGTTGAAAGCCTTATCGCTCATCCGGCGACGATGACCCATCGTGGTATGGGGCCGGAAGCTCTTGTAGAAGCGGGTATTTCTCATGGGCTGTTGCGAATTTCCACCGGTCAGGAAGATGCGCAGGATTTGATTGATGCACTGGTATGTGCGCTTGATTCTACATTATCCAATGCAGCTTAAAATACGTTTGATTTGTTCTAGTATGAGAAGTACAGGCTCAGGCGTGTTTCTATTTGTCGCGCAAGTTCTTTGACAGCATTATCTTTGGAAGATTGGCGGGATACGCGCGTTGCGAACTCGCTCTGTAATACGTTGTAACTGGTAATTGCATTGACTTGCTGTTTGGTAAGCTCTTTACCGCTGGCTTTATCAATTAATGTAAATTCTGTGCGCAGGCTGATTTGCGATCTGGTCGCATCGGCATTTTCGGTTAGATCCAGATTGGATTGTTTTGTTTGGATTGACCGCACCTTTAACACATAAGCAGGTGATGTGGGCGCACCGTTTTTATAAAATTGATCGATCAGATGATTGCGCAGTAATACGCCATCGCGGTTTGGAATAATATCGATATATGTATTGGCTAGCGCGCTGCGTACGGATTTATTTTGTGCATTATCAGTTTTGCTGTAAACGGGTTCAAACCCGCAGCCGGCTAAGGCAACAGACATCAACACGAGCAAAGCCAGCGCGGATAGAATTGCAGAACGTGAATTTGTGATATTCATCATATTCAACTTTTACCCCGTGCTATAGACGAGGTAAAGGCCGTATCTGATTATTTTATATAGATATGCGCTAGAACTTTATCGCGTGGCCTTAATGCCGGAAGCCGTGCTTTGAGCAGTTAAGGTGTTTATGTGGTCTTGTTCTTTTGCTCTGAGGTTCGCAAGAACGGCTCTGGCTTCGTTGTGACCAAAGGATTCGCCTTTTGCAATGGGCTCAAAAACATTTCTAAGAGTTTGTTTGTTTCCTGAAATATCTTTCCATTCCATTTCGTCAACGAGTGAGACGATGGCATCACCGCCGATTTTACGGGTGGTTTCATGCGGATCTTGCAACGCGTCTTGCAGCGCAAGAATTACATCGGTACGAAGTTGCGGGTATTTCTCACCAATATTCCACAAAGCCTGTGCGGCAATATTATGCAAGGTTTCATCGCGGCTGAGTTCAAAGAACTGCGCGATTGGCTCTATACTTTGACTTGCGCTTTGTACGCTATGTTCTGAAAGATCGGCAAGAAGCGATAATGTCGAAGCGTTTACAGCAACAGGCTGCATCGTGTTTTTGTCTGTAATGGCCAGTTTGATTGCCGTGATAATCTCAGCGTCCTGACGCGGTGATTTTTCAGCGATGCGGCCAAGCCATTGTGTTGCTAGCTGTTCGGATATAGCGTGCGGAGTACTATGGAGTGCTCTGTGTAATAAATTACTCGCTTTTTCGGCAAGTAAAGGCTGTGTCTCACCGATACTGCCTATCCAGCTAATGGCAGATTTCTCGATATCAGGTTCTTTATCAAAGCTGTCTCCTTCCGCTGATACAGCATTGCTGAGAAGAGTAAGCGCGGATTCGCCTAAATAATTAGTTGTGAAGCCGATTTGGCCGATGCCTTGCACGGCCAGTTTACGCAGAACCGGATTTTTATCAGCAAGGGAGATCAGCAAACTATCCATTATGTCGGATTTTTTACCGGGCATATCACTTGCAATGTTAATCAGCAGCTGTGTTGCGGCAAGGCGGATGGCTTCTGGATATGTGATGTAGTCATGGGCAAATTCATCAATAGCCGTTTGTGCTTTTTCACTGATATAGCGGATATTGTTTGTGCTGGCCGCCAGCTGGACAAGTTTATCGGCAATGAACGCGGCGTCTGTATTTGTTTCGACTTTGTAGTCGACTAATGCATCGATAAGTTGGTCTACATCACCGCCTTTGATTGTTTTTTCGTCTGTAGTTGGCGGAGTAGCTGTTTGTTCGGCCAGTTCGGTCATGTTTTGCTCTTTTCACACACTATAATGATTATTCGTGTTTGTTGATTTGAATTTTGCCGAAATGATTTTTCTCGGCTTCTAAATTATGAAAACTATAAGTGCTTTCATAGCGAAATGAGCGCTATTTCGTCAAGAAAAATATACTTCCGTATGATTGGGCGGTAATGCGTATGCCAAGGCGATATAGGGATTTAGAGCAATGCCGCTTTGATTACAGCTTCTTTTTGCTGGTTGCGCCGATCTCTGAAGCTTGCGCTGGCTCAGCCGGATTCGAAGATAGTAATGCACCGGCAGAATTGGCTGCGGCTGTGATGAGCTGGGCAGCCTGAATGGTTGAATGGTCGCCGTTACCATGCGTGGCGGCAAATCCTGCGCTTGCAGAAACAGGCGCGTCATCAGTGCCGGTTTTTTGTACCAAAGCCGGATGTTTCATGATTTTCGGATCAGTGAGTGCATCTTCCAAAAGCTCTGCGTAATCACGAATGGTTTCGACAATACTAGCCTCTTGGCGCGCTTGACGAATATAACTGACATAATCGCGTACATTGGCCTTTAGGCCTTCTTCGCTATCCTCGATCAGCTTTTCGATCTGGTTGATTTGAATGCCTGCGCGTCTGGCTGATCCGGAATCATATGACATATTTTCGATCAAACGCTTTTTTTGCTGCTCAAGAGATTGTTTTTCTCTCACCAGCTCAGGCTGTATGGTCATATCAATGATATTGTTGGCTAGGGCATTACGTGTATGAAGTAATGCTTCGAACTCAACATCGATTTCTGTTCTGACTTCCAGAGCGGTAAGATGTGATTCGGGCAGATGGGCTGCAACGGCCTCTGGAACCGCAACGGGTAAATTACGCATGGCCTCATATAAGGCTGCGTCTTTTATGGCCATATCCTCCTGTGAAGGGAAGGGGACCTGTATTTCAACTACTTTGATTGCCGGCTCTTCATTTACCCGTTTTTCTGCTTCGGGTAATCTGAACAGAGATGCCTTTGTGCGGTAACTGCCCATGGCTGCCGTGTTACTTTCCAGTTCATCCATAAATTGGCGCGCTAAGGCTATTGCTGCTTCGCCGAATTTGGGATTGGGGCCGTTATTACCCGGATAATCATTCTTGACGTGATTGACCTTACGTTTCCAGTCCGCTGGTGAGATCTTATATGAAGTGCCGCCGTCCCAGCTGCGGTTCGGGTAGCCGTGCGCATCAAGACCGCTGCGATCAAATTGATTGAATACGATCAATGTCTCTTTATTCGCGTTGTAGACAAGCATAGAGCCTTTATCGGCAGATAATATAACCGCACTTGCCGGATCGCGTACAATTTCAAGTAAATCTTTCTCAGGCCGTTCGGGTGACTATAGCCGTAATGGCGACCACGATTGCCCTCCGGATAATCATAGCCGTCAACATCTTCGCGCTTAAAATAGGCGT
>JAUILO010000137.1 GCA_030432775.1 Alphaproteobacteria bacterium | reverse complement strand
GATATCATCGCCCATGTTGGAACAAATTTAAGCAATGGCCTGTCTGCAGATGATCATTTTTTTGATATTTATCACGAGGATATTATCAGCGAAATGGTGGAAAACGGCTATACAGGCAAGAAAGGCAAAGGTGGTTTTTACCGCGTTAAAACCGATGAAGACGGACATGTCATGAAAGATAAATCCGGTAAGCCGATGAAGGAAGTTAAAGATCTTCAGACTGGCGAGTATCGGGATTTTAAACCCAGCAAACATTTCAAGATGCGCATAAATGATTTTGCGAAATTCTTTGACGATAAAAATGATGCAGCAAAATTTGCGTGGCCAGTGTTGCGTGATACCTTGCTCTATGTTCTTGATCATGCAGAAGAAATTGCTTTTGATGTGCAATCTGTCGATGATGCAATGAAATCCGGCTATAACTGGAAATGGGGACCTTTCGAATTGATTGATCAATTTGGTGTCGATTGGTTTACACAGCGTGTCAAAGAAGATGGGCTGGATGTGCCAGAGCTTTTGAAGAAAGCAGGTGCGCAGTCATTTTATCGCAATAGAGCTGTGACAGATAAGCAGACAGGGGAGAAGTCCAGAATACCGGAAGTCATGTCATTTGATGGCAGTTATAGCCGTGTTTATCATGAAGAAGGCGTAATCAAGCTTTCTGAGATGACTATGGGGCGTAAGCCGCTGCTCGAAAATGAATCGGCACGTCTTTGGGATATTGGCGATGGTGTTGTTTGTGTCGAGTTCACCTCGAAAATGAACAGCCTTGATCCACTTGTCCTGAAAATGATCAATGACAGTATCAAGCTTGTTAGCGATAGCGATCAATATACATCGATGGTTATTCACAATGAAGGGCCGAAATTCTCTGTTGGTGCCAATTTGGGATTGATTGATGTGTTTAATAAGGTGGCTGATAATAAGCTGACCAGAGCGTTGGGGCTTAGCAAGTTTTTGAAAGGCAAGGTCGAAGCCTTTGTCGAAGATCTTGTATATAGCGGTCAGGCTGTATTTAAAGCGATGCGCGAAGCGCCATTTCCGATTGTCGGCGCGCCAATGGGACAGCCGCAAAATGTGGCCTTTGGCGGCGGTGCGGAAGTTCTGTTGCATTGTGATGCTGTGCAATCCGGTCCCGAGCAAGTAATTGGTCTTGTCGAAGCTGGTGTGGGCTTACTTCCCGCATGGGGCGGTAGTACGCGGTATCTTGAGCGTTCGCAAGAAGCCGGCGGCCCGTATAAGGGGCCTATGCAAAGCTTTATTCGCGCAGCAATGGCGATTGCAGATCCGATGAATGCGACAGGAACAAACGCGCAAGATTCGAAAAAGAAATTATGGCTGCGCGAGCATGATGGCATCAGTATGAATCCGGAACGGGTTTTGGGCGATGCCAAAGCAAAGGCGATGGCTATGGTTGATGGTTATGAACCACCAAAACCTGCGACATTTCATTTGCCGGGCATGGGCGGTAAATCTGCAGTGCGCATGAATGCGGATAAAATGTATCTACGGGAAGATGATCCGAACAAAGGCGTAAACCATGTTGATGTCGGTGTAGTTGATCGAATTGCCGATGTATTAAGTGGCGGTGAATACCTTGAGCTTGATGATGTGGAGGCTGGACATGTTGCAAAACATGAGGAATATCTGGCAGATCAGATCAAGCAGAAGCCGAAAGGTGCAATTGGCATTAATCCGTCTTTGGAGCTGACAGAATCGCGTATGCTTCAGCTAGAGCGTGATAATTTCATGACGTTATTTAGAACAGACGAAACCAAAGATCGAATTGGTCATATGATTGCTAAGAACAGACCGCTGCGCGAATCTGCGCCGGATCCACGTCCTGATGCACAATCTATACGTGATGCTTTTGGTGATGGCGCAAGACTGCAGCGTAGAAGCCCTGATGGTAAACCATTATCCGGTAATGACGCAAAGCGCCTTGATGGCATGGCTAAAACAACGAGCAGGGCTCTGTGGCTGGCCAAGACATTAAAGCTTATGTAGCGGCTTTAAATCGGCATAAAACGATTATCGAATAATATAGAAGCCGGGGCAGATGCTCCGGCTTTTTTACTGCGGCATATATGGCGAGTGTCTTGAGCATATTGAGTGTATTTGAATGCGCAAAATATTATCTTGGTACTCTTTAGAGTGCCGGATCTGGTTGTGGCCATTATACAGCTACGGGTAGAGATGATGGTTTTTTGCTGCTGGATATCGGTTATTGAAAAACCAGGACAACGTCCTGCAGAACGCAATCCTGGTTTCCAAAAACGTAACATCCGGCCGGGAGAGGTATCCTTTAAACAACCAGATTTACGTTTTCGCACCACCGCCAAGTTAAGGCTGTAAAATGCGAAAACTGTTTCGTGTTCAGTTGTTGTTTAAGGTATGGTCGGGCCAGTCGGGTTTACCGGAGCGCCAACCCATTCGCGAGGGAAACAATCAACAGCGATAATGTCTTGTCTTGCTGCGGCTGTGTCTTCAAGCAATGTTGCGATCTCCTCTACATTTGTGTCCGGCTCCATAAGGCCGGCATCAACGGCTTGTTGAACGCGCGTCATCATATCTTCAGACGAATCGATCTTGCCTTTGCGCTCTCCATATGCGAGCGCGCTTTCGTATTTATTGGCTTTGTGTACAAGATCGAATGTTTTCTCAAGACGCGTGACATATTCTCTTTCTCCTTTTGGAATGAAAATACCGTCGGTCAGGCGATCACGTGTTTCACCAGGTGTTGTAATCGTTTGCGCGACTTTATTGCTCAAATGATCGGATGGTGGTTTTAGGCGCGGGCCAAGTGGGAATACCGTTGCTTTCAAAAATTTTCCAATCAGTTTGCTCGGGAAGTTATCAAGAACCTCGATCATTTTTTGTTCTGCATCATGCAGCAAGGTTTGACATGACCATTCCATAAGCGCTTTATCGGCCTCTGGTCTGCCATCGTTTTCCCAGCGGCGTAGGACTTGCGAAGCCATATATAAATCACTCAGTGTATCGGCAAGTCGGCCTGAAATGCGCTGTTTACCTTTCAGGGCTTTTTGCAACAGTAACATCGTCGCATTTCCAACTACAACAAAGTTAGAACTCAGTCGGTTTATTTGTTTGTAATATTTGCTATCAGCGCCGCTAGACGGTGATTTGCTGAGCGCCTGACCGCCAAATGGGGCGAGGAAGCTTTTTGCGTGATGGTTAAATAAATGGGCAATATGACGGCGCAGGAATTTACCGGCTGTTTTTTTGTCATTATTTTCTGCCGCGATCATTTGCTTCATTGTGTAGGGGTGGACAAGAAATGCACCCTGACCAAATGTAATCATGGTTCTGGTTAAGCTATTGGCGCCTTCCACGGTCTGTCCGATTGGCGCAGCCTGATACAGTGCGGCCACAGGGTTGTTTGGCCCCTGAACAACACCTTTACCACCATGCACGCTCATCGAATCATTTGCGGCCTGTGAAGACATATTGGTTGCGTTATATTTTAGAATAGCCGATGCCACCGCAGGACGCGCTTTTTCACCGTTATCATGGGCGATGTCCAGCTCTTGTAACGGCATTGTTTTTGCCGAATCAAGAATATAGGTTGAACCTGCGATGCGTGTCAGATATTCCTGAACGCCTTCCATTTTTGAAAGCGGCATGCCGAATTGTTGTCTGACGGCTGCGTAGGCACCAGTCACACGGGATAGGTATTTAAGCGCTCCTGTGGCTGTTGCCGGTAGTGATATTGATCTGCCGACGGCAAGACAATCAACCAGCATGTTCCAGCCTTCACCAGCACCTTTTGTGCCGCCGATAATGCTATTGATCGGTGCGATTACATCTGTACCCCAATTCGGACCATTTGGAAATGCTGTGCCGCCTGGGCGGTGGCGCACATCGCGTTTAATGCCAGGACTTTGCGCATCAACTAAAGACAAGGTGATTCCCTTATCTATCATATCTGATTTAGGGTCGCTGGCCTCAAGATAACTGGTGAGGGCAGCGGACAATTCTTCACCCTCAAGACCTTTCAATTCATCGCCAAGCAGGCCGATCAGGTCATCTTTTATACTTGCATCCGGATTATCACGAAGCTCTTTAACAAGGGATTTAGGTACATTCAATTTATACGCAACACCGAATAAGGTTGCGACAGGTGCCAGTGTAATGTAACGCTTGGCCCAGTTCATGCGTAATTTCAAACCACCATCTTCATCTTTAAATACAACGGCATTGTCTGTCATGCTGGTGGCGTCAGAGCCGGCGATCTCGCTGGTGAGTGCAAAACATGGAATATGTTCACCTGAAGCAAGCTTCGGCAGGATCTCGTCTTTTTGTTCTTGCGTGCCGTAATTCATCAGAAGTTCGGCTGGTCCTAAAGAGTTTGGCACCATGGCGATCACCGCCGCTGTGCCGCTACGTGAGTTTATTTTTGCCACAATGGCAGAGTGTGCCTGTGCCGAAAAACCCTTGCCGCCATATTCTTTGGGAATGATCAGACCAAAGAATCCTTTTTCTCTTAAATAATCGTAACCTTCTTGCGGTAAGTCATATATCTCGTCTCTAATTTTCCAATCATCGATCATCTCGCAAAATTCTGCGACTTCGTTATCTAGGAAGGATTGTTCTTCTTCTGTTAATCCGGGTTTTTGCATGGAATGCAGGCCGTCCCAATCCGGTTTACCGGAGAAGATAGATGCTTCAAAACCAGCTGTGCCGGAGGATAGGGCTGCCCATTCTGTGTCGGAGATACCTGCGCGAAGCTCTTTTAAAACATCGAGTGCGGCGTCATTATTGATTAGTGCGTAAGCTTGTTTGGCGAGTTGTTTTGGGGGCATGCCCATGGTCGTTCTCCCTTGATCCGGTTATAAAATTATTTAAACTTATTAATTTTAAACAGGGAGATGCGCGCTCGATCGCTCAGCTTGCTGTGCAATAAAACACAAGCGCGCACAAGACTAACTTTGCTGGAAAATCCAGACAAATTGATACCTCTCACTGTTTACTTTTTTTATAATTATTTTCTAATTATTTATTTTGTGAATATCGTAAGCGATGAAGTTTGAATGTCAACTCAGAGAATAAAGATTCTATGGTGCGCAGCAAAATGGACTCTTCTTGATCTTTAACAGGTCATGGTCTATCCTTTTTGAAATAAAGACGTAAACGTCTGATAATTATAAAAAAACGAAGTTGAACAGGGAACATCTAGCTGCATATAAAGTCGAATCAATACGACAGATATGCAGCAAAATGTCTTGAGGTATATGAATCCAAAGAGCTTGACAGAGCTCTGGAATGATATGGTCCAGCCACCTAAAGGGTGGGAGGGCGATCTGCATTTCCAGACATCCAAGGGGCATAATATTCGTTACGGTTATGCGCCCGCAGAAGGACAATCACGCGGTGCTATTATAGTCACTCACGGATATGGCGAAGATATAGATCTATATTACGAAACGATCAAACGATATCAACGAATGGATTACGATGTGTATGCGATGGACTGGCATGGTCAGGGCGCATCCGGACGTGTGAATCCGCGCAATCTTAAACAGCCAAGTACCGAAGGTATGAGGCGTCATGTAGATGATCTTGACGTCTTGGCACGTCAGGTTGTGAAGCCGCATAATGGCGATAAACCGCTTATCATGAGTACGAATTCAATGGGCGGTCATGTCGGGATGATTTATCTGCACGATCATCCGGATGTTTTTGATGGTGCTATTATGAGTACGCCAATGCTGGATATTAATCCGCTTGGTTTGCCGCGTACCGTATTTAAACCGCTTATGCGCGCTATTTTTAATGTGGCTAGTCATGTGGGATTCAAAAATACAAAGACAGCCAGTAGCTGGGAAGCGCTTGAGAAAACAGAGCGCCGAAATAGTAATAAAGAAGATAAAGCCGAAAAGCCGGTTAATGCCCGGCGCGAGATTGCCAAATTGCTAGGGCGCATGAACGAAGATCAGCGCCTGAGTGTTCCAACATTTGGCTGGGTACATTCCACGTTTGCAACAGTTGATATGATTATGGATGAAAGTTATTTGCGCGATATTAACGTACCGATTCTAATTGGTAGTGCGGAGGAAGAGAGTTTTGTTGAAAATTCCGCGCATGAAAAAGCGGCAGAGATTATGCCGCTGACCAAGAATGTTTTGATCAAGGGCGCAGATCATACTTTATGGCAGGAGCTGGGCAGGACATATGATGAATGGTGGGGGCATGTTGTCGAGTTGATACAGGATGTCGAAGCACGTGTGCATGAGGATCGCAGATATGAGCCGGAAGAGTGGTGTTATCAGTGCCAGCAAGATAAAAACCCGGCAGATGAATACCGTTTTCGTCTTTAGTGATTCTATCTGATCATATTATAACTC
>JAUILO010000136.1 GCA_030432775.1 Alphaproteobacteria bacterium | reverse complement strand
AAAAGCTGATGACCAGAATGAGTTTTGTTGATTACACGCTGGTTGATAATGGGGTGAGCGCAGTCGAGGAGTATAGAAAGGGTGATTATGACTTGGTCTTGATGGATTGCCATATGCCGGAAATGAACGGATATCACGCAACCGTTGAAATACGCAATATGGAACGGGATATGGATATTCATGTGCCGATTGTAGCGTTAACAGCCGATGCGATGGTCGGAACGCGGGAAAAATGCATCCGCACGGGCATGGATGACTATGTTAGCAAACCTATTGACGTAGATGAACTCCGAAAGGTATTGCAAAAGTGGTTTATTCTTCCTGATGAAGAGGGAGAGATTTGCGGTGATAGGGATGAGAGGGAACCGGATACTATAGATCAAAGCGCCGAAGATATCATTGTTCTGGATAAGGATGCAATCAAGGAGTACGCCGATACGGATGAAGAGATGAAGGGGTTGGCTGAACTGTTTATTGAGCAAACGCGAGGATCTTTTGATCTTTTAAAAAGCCATTGTGTTAACGGAGAGAGTGCAGAGTGGTGCGAAATTGCACATAAGATGAAGGGAGGTGCCGCTATGATTGGCGCTATTCATTTAGCACAGTTATGTGATGAGGCTCAGGCAATGAGTGATGCGAGCTCTGAGAGCAGAGAAGATAAATATGAAGATTTATACAATGCGTTTAGTAAGGTGATTGGCGCATTGCAGAGCTTAATGGGTGTAGATTAGGTTAAAGTGCATATAATGGAGCTTTTATTTGCCTTGATGCGGTATTGTAACTTACCTATTTCAACAGACTAGGTCATATCGTGCGAGTTTTGGCGTAAATATTATTAACCAAGTTCTGTTATCATACATAGGGAGGTTGTGGCGCAGATTATGCAATATTGGATCAGCTAAAAATTGCATTGCTGCAATCATTGCGTGTCTTTATACTGTTATTTATTTTAAGGAAAGAGGTAGTTTAATGGAGGCTATGTCCCAAAAAAAGATACTTGTGATCGATGATGATGATTTTGTGAGAGGCATGATTTGTAATGCCTTGCGTAAAGAGAACTTTCTTGTCGAAGAAGCGCATAATGGAAATGAAGGTGTGCAAAAATCTCGAAGTTTCAAACCTGCAGTTGTGATAACGGATATGTTAATGCCGGATAAGGAAGGCATTGAAACTATTCTTGAAATTAAAGCCGTGAATAAGGATATTAAAATCATAGCGATGTCAGGTGGCGGATCCAGTAAGAATATGACTTTCCTAGAAATGGCAAAAAAAGTTGGGGCAGAGCAAGTTCTTAGTAAGCCTTTTAAACCTTCTGCCATGATCGAAGCGATTAGGTCTGTGCTCACTAGTTGAGTCATGGGAGTTGTTTGATGCAAATAAAACGCAAAAGTCTATTCGGCAAGATTTTGAGTGCCTTCATCCCATTTAGATCAGATGGTGCTGCGCCTGCCGCGCAAAAAGAGAATGTAGAAAAGATACATTCTCAAAAAGTAGAAGTCTATTCTCAGCAAAAACAAGAAAAACTAAAGAATTTATGCGAGAAGTTATTTGAGCAGAAAGAGCTAATTACAACAGGTAAGCTGCAATTAATCGGTTTGTCGCAAGTGAAAAAAACGCTGGGTAAAAAATGGCCCGGTTTGCAATTGATTGTTTATGAGATCACCGAAGAATCTATTTCTAAATATTTGATGCCAAAGGATATTTTCATCCGTTACAAGGATGATACTTATGTCGTCATTTTCGCCGAGGCCGGCGAAGGTGAGGCGCAGATCAAAGCCACGTTGATTGCCGAGGAAATCAGACGCAGATTGCTTGAAAGTGATGATGAGGAAGTTCGTAAAATAGAAGTTGAAGAGAGTGTTGCTGTGGTTGCGACTAGTAGCCTCAAGCCCGTTGAGAGCGTTTCTAAGACAGTGGGGGATGTAACTCGCCAAATTACTGAGAAGAACGTACAGGTACAGAGCGCTAGATTAGCAGCAGAGAAGAAGCAGGAAAAAACTGATAAGGCGGATAATTCTGAAAAATCTGAGAAAGAAAAGCAACCAGTTCAGATACCGCAAGCTGTAGAAGTTAATCCATCTGAAGATAAGCTGAAAATTGAAATCAAGGATCAAAAGCCAGAAGGCGTTGGTGATATTGATAAAAAATATAAATCTCTGATTTTTAATTATATGCCGTTATGGGATGTAAAGAAGAATCTTTTAACCGTTTATCTGTGTCTTGTGCGTGAAGCTGGTAATACCGATGATCCGATGGATGCTCATGAAGTCGCATTTCGTGGCACTTCGCCTTCCGAAAAATCAGCAATGGATTTGGCCATTTTAACAACTGTATCAAAAGAATTGCAGGCGATGGAAGATGAAGGAAGAAAGTTATTTATTGCCTGTCCCGTTCATTATGACACACTGTGTAGTGCGGAGGGACTGGAGAAATATCTTCTCGCATGCCAGAAAATCCCACCACTGCAAAAGCGATATCTGACCTTCTTGTTGTTGGGCTTACCTGCAACAATATATGATGCAAAAATATCGAAATTTACAGGGCCACTTAAATTGCATTGTTCAGCTTTTTATGCGCAGGTGCCCCTTGATACGAGCGTTGATTTTGGTTTGCTGCGGGAAAATCGTTTTGATGCTGTGGGCGTGCGTTTGAAGAAGATGCGTGGTAGCGAAAAACAGCTCATACAGCGTTTAAACAATTTCACAGAAAAAGCAAAAAGTCGCTTGATCCAGAAAACATTTGTTCTGGATGTTGGTTCGCTGAGTATTACAACTTCGGCGGTTTGCGCTGATTATGATTTTCTGGCTGGTTCTGTCATACACGACAGTGTTGAAAAACCGGATAATGTATACCGTTTTAAGTATGAAAGCCTGTTCGATGATTTGATAAAAGAACAGCAATAATACATGTTACCGTTTTAGTGGCCGCACATAAATATTCTCTGCCACAGAATTTCCTATGGCAAGCCGTGTTCCGTTGGTATGAATAAGCATTTTACTTTTGTGCTTTTGCAGAATGCGACCTTCTACATGTTCATACAAGCCAATATCACGCATTCTTTGCGCGCCGTTCCATTCTTTGGCCAGATACATGATTTCGAATTTATCCCCGGCTTGCATATCGCTTAGCCGATTAAACTCTTCGTGCATGTTAGCTGTGTCATGAATGGTCATTGAACCTGTCCAGATAGCTTGCCGGTGAAGTCGCAGAAAAAATGGTGCGGCGCGCCGGTGACGGGGGAGGGGGCGCCGCCCCGTTATGATTATAGTTTTGTCGCTAGAATAGTGCGGTGCATACAGCCTTCTGATTTGTTTGACGCATCAATAATGCTGTAACCATGCGCTTCTAACATGTCTTCATCAACCGGTTCGTAAATTGGGCTAAAGGCGCTATCGACTGTGCGGATCAATATCGAGCTTACATTATCATCGGCCAATTTGCGCAGAACTTTATCTTTGGGTTTGATCAAGCTGGCAATAACTGCAAGGTCAAAACCGGTGTAATCAAATTCTTCGGCAAGGCTGTCATGTGTTTCAACTTTGTGGCACAGTTGTTCTTTTTCAAGGAAGGCACGCGCCATGGCGTTGGCCTGTGCATCGGTATCAATACAGGCAACCGGCTTGCTCAGGTAATCGGACAGAATAATCGCACTAATCGGAATAGCGCCAGAGCCCAAAAATGCACAGCGCGCATCAGGTGTTGTATATGAAAGCTTTGCAGCGTTTTTGATCAAAAGTGACCATTCTAAGTGAATGAGGTTTTTGTAGTCACTACAGAAGAAATATTGGTCAATGCCGGAGCCGGACTGGCAAAGCTCGAATGCTTTTTTCTTTTCGACCTGACATTCAAGGAAAGAAAAAGTCTGACGGGTTTTGTGCAAAGAAACCGGGCATGTCTCAAGGTTCTTATTATGACCTTCATGATCGAGCTTCTTGATCTCCCAGCATAGATCAACAACACTCGAGATTGATTGCTCTATATTGTCCTGATCAGCGTTTTCCAGTGTCAGTATAATTTCATCCATATAGGATCGTTGAGTAGCTGTACTTGTCATGTCGTCCCTCTAATTTAGCCCTTTTTATGTTCTGGCTTTATTGTGTTTTGTATTGCGGCGTTTGCTTGCAAGGTCTCATGCCCGCTATCAAGGTCTTGCAAAATGCTGTCTGCCGTATCCATTCCCACACTTATTCTGATTGATGTTTTGCCTTCACCGGTTTTCGGTAAGGCAAGACTTATGGTGCTACCCCAGCCATAGCCTATCTTCATAGTTTGAAACTGACGGGTAAACAGATCAATCTGCTCATCATCCAGCTCATCCGCTAGTGTGATGGAGATAAGACCAGGGGTCAGCTCAAAGCTTTTATCTTCATTTATAATCTTACCGTCTTTGGCAAAGAAGCCAGCTGCGCGTACTTCGTTGATCCATGGCATGTTTATAAGGGCATCAATGAGTTTTTCTGTCTCTGATGATTGATGGCTCATGCGCACACGTAATGTTTCAAGGCCGCGTAAGCCCAGTGCAGCATCTTCCGGAGATGTTACATACCCGGCTAATATTTGATGATCCCTGATTTGTTTGTATATCTCTTCTGAATTGGTCATGACACAGCCCAAAAGCGCATCTCCATGACCGCAAATATGTTTACTAGCCGAATAGATCACGGCATCTGCGCCCATGTCCAGCGGCTTAACATTCAGGAATGTCGCGAGCGAATTGTCAATGACTACAATCATACCTTCTGATTTTGCATCGTCAATTATGTTTTGCAGGTCTAGAATTTTATAGTCGTTATAGGTCGGACTTTCCAAATACAAAACCTTGGCGTCTACGCCGGAAATGCCAGTTAGATTTTGATCATCAAAATCAATTGTTTTGGTGGTGATACCCATACGCCCCAAATAGCGTTCGCTATAATCTTCGGTGATGCTGTAGACATCTTTTTGTAGCGCTAATGTTTCATCCTTTGAAAGTAACCCGCCAAGTGTTGCGGCAATGGCCGCCATGCCGGACGGGAAAGCCAGTGCATATTCTGCGCCTTCGTGGCTCGCCATTTCCTGTTCGAATTGCTGTACTGTCTCTGTGCCGAATACGCCATAGGAATAAGGCGGCTTGTACCAATTACCGGCAGCCTCCTTGAAGTCAGCGTAACATTCGAACACTGCTCCTGATCCTCGGTGTATAGGGAAACGACCTTTCATATTATGCAGGCTTTCTTATTTGTGGTTGTTCATAAACAAGGCCGGTATGTGTGCCATGTTCGTGATCTTGTGCTACATGGTCAATCTTATATCCGGATTTGCTGAAGGCATCTTCGGATATGGAAGGGTATAATAGAGCGGTACCGCCGGCAGATGATCTGGCGAAGATAACCTTCGGCTGCATTGCCGGTAACATGTTATTCAGCGCATCTTCAACGCTTAGTGGTGCATTGGCAAGGAATAGAAGATCCGGCTTGTTATGATCCTCAGGAATGCTAATGCCATCACCTTTATGAACGCTGATTTTATCGCTGAGCTTCATTTTATCGATCAACTCTGTTGAAAGAGCAACCGCACCATCATTAATGTCGACACATTTAATCCGGCATCCTGTTTCAAGCGCCAGCATCAGTGGAATAATCGGTAAAGCGCCCGAACCAAAATATGTGATTGTTGTATCTTCGGTAATTGGTCCAAGTGTTTTTTCAATGGCACGTTTTTCAAAGTCATACAGCGCAGGGTAGTCCTGGAACCATGGGTATATACCAAAATTATCCCATGAAAGCGCTTCATCTTCTCCAACAGATTGGATAATTTTCTCTGACCAGTATTTTTCCATTTCGCAGTCTGCTTCAAGGAAAGCGCGTCTGAGTGATAGTAAATCATGCTCGCTCATTTGCTGGCTCTGTTCGGCCACGAATTCAGAGTTTTCGATGCACATATCGATCAGGCTCAGAACAGCTTTCTCAGCCGCTTTATTCTGCGGAGACAGATCTTGTGCATGAAGTAGCACTTGTGAAGCGTCATTAAATTCTTGTATCAATTCATTTTTACTCATATCAGCACCTATGGTTTTTCAATGCGGAATAGCACTTTTTGACGGTAATAATACTCGAACACTTCCTGAGGCGTTCTGAACCATTCATTTGATTGCGATACCGGAAGAAAGCCTTCTGGTTTGAATGGGCGCGCCGAAACATATAGTCCGGCGGCAATGAATGCGTCTGAAATATCGGTGAGCGAGTAATTCTGTACGGTTACTGCGCTTTCTTTCTCAATCATTTCTTTCCATCGCGGCCACATCGGGTTGTCTGTGTGTGAAGAAATAGACAAGTAATATACGCCGCCCTTTTTCAAGACGCTCTGAATGTCGTTTGCGTGTTTTTGAATATCCGGTAACAG
>JAUILO010000135.1 GCA_030432775.1 Alphaproteobacteria bacterium | reverse complement strand
ACCTGCGTACCTGAGTGATGTGGTTGAAATCTCCCCAATTCTTTTCCAGAAACATTCCAGATGACAACCTCTTTTGAATTAGAACCTGCAAATAATTCTTTGTTTGGTGAAACAGTAATATTACGAATGTTTACATTTTTAATTTTGGATTTATCCTTTGATAACCTAACAATAGCATGCTTCCCAAAACAGGCTCTGGTGCTTATTCTTGTTTGATTAGACAGTTTCGTATTTATACGTTTCTTGTTTAAGAGAGAATTCTGCACCAGGGCTTTTGTTTTGTTTGGTAACTGAACTCTTAGAAACAATCGCCCCAAATAATAGCACCCCTGATCTCAAACACGACAATAAATCAAAGCCCTGATAATAGCCCGCCTGATTTTCCATCATCGACATTACCCGCTTAAAAATCACATGCATGCTTGTCTACCCCATAACTGCGTGCTATTTCCTTTTGGGACACCGCTTCGCGTAACAACTTACAATTCAAAAACATCAAGAAATGCTATAGAATAGTATATAGCATTATTTTTTGATGAATATTTAGATGTACAGAGAAGAGCTATGCCGATTCAATTTGAAAAACTCAGTGTTCTGATTGTCGAAGACATTCAGCCAATGCGAAAATTAATCCGTACCGTTTTAGAAGCAATGGGCGTTGGCCATATCTATACGGCGCCAAACGGCGCGGAAGCATTTAAGATATTTTGTCAGGTCAATCCGGATATTGTCATTAGTGATTGGGAAATGGAGCCGCAAAACGGTATCGACCTGACCGAAATCATCCGCAGAGACCCAAACTCACCAAACCGCATGGTTCCTGTCATTATTATTACAGGCTACAGCGCATTAGAACGCGTTAAAATCGCCAGAGACACTGGCGTTACAGAATTTTTGGTCAAACCGTTCACCGCACGCGATATCGCCCATCGTATATCGTCAGTCATCAATAAACCGAGGGATTTCATTGATGCTCAGGAATCATATTTTGGACCGGACCGCAGGCGCCGCAGTAACAGCCAATACGATGGTCCATTACGCCGCGAAAACGAGAAGAAAAAAAATGCTGCCAATAATAACGCAGATGACGTTTTTGAGATCGAGATGCTTTAAAACCTGCTTTTCTAGCAACATTCAAACTTCGAGCCGCGTAGCGACCTTCACTTGCGGCCTTCACAGAACAAAAAACGGGCACTCACCATATAGGAAGTGCCCGCTTTCATATCTCAATATTTATTCAGGAAATTAAAATTCTAGAATTTCAATTTTTTAATCTGCTCGATCTGTGGAAGATCTTTTAATTTAGCCAGAATGTCATTTGGAAGTTCTTCGTCCAAAGAAATCAACGCAATCGCTGTGCCTTTATCTTCGATACGACCCAAACGGAAATCAGCAATATTTTGCTTTGCATCCGCCAGAATACTTCCGACGCCACCAATCATGCCTGGCTGGTCTTTGTTTCTAATGTAAAGCATATCCGGTGAAATCACGCCTTCAATCGGCACACCTTCGATATTCACAATACGTGGCGCGCCATTGGCAAATAATGTCCCTGTCACAGAACGTGTTCTGCTTTCTGTTGTCACAGTGATTTTAATCGCTGTTCTGAACGAGCAGCTTTCTGTCGTTGTTTCAGAAACATCAATACCGCGTGATGAAGCTACTTGTTTAGCATTCACCATATTTACGTTATCAAGCAGTGGTTTGAGAAAGAAGGCAAGAACAGTTGACGTCAAAGGCTTGATATTCACCTGTGACACCTCACCTTGATATTCGATCTCGATTTTCTTCAAAGCATGCTGCGTAATCTGGCCGGAAAAGCTACCGAGCTGCTCAGCAAGTTTGAGATATGGTTTCAAAACAGGTGCTTCTTCTGCTGAAACAGACGGCATATTCAATGCATTCGTTACCGCACCATTCATCAAGAAATCAGCCATTTGCTCGGCAACCTGAATAGCCACATTAACCTGCGCTTCGGTTGTCGATGCACCAAGGTGAGGCGTACAAATCACGTTTTCATGTCCAAATAGAATGTTCTCTTTGGCTGGCTCAACTTCGAATACGTCAAGCGCTGCACCGGCAACCTTGCCACTGTTCAGCGCCTCAAACAGATCGGATTCAACGATCAAACCGCCACGCGCACAGTTTACAATACGCACGCCATCTTTCATTTTCTCGAAAGCAGCCTTATCAACAATCCCGCGTGTTTTATCGTTAAGCGGTGTGTGCAACGTAATAAAATCAGACTGAGTGAATAAATCATCCAGCTCGACTTTTTTAACACCCATTTTCTCGGCCTTTTCAGGAGATAAAAACGGGTCAAACGCGATGACGTTCATTTTCAAACCAACACCGCGGCTTGCGACGATCGAACCGATATTGCCACAGCCCAAAACACCTAAAGTTTTTCCGGTAAGCTCTGCGCCCATAAAGCGGGATTTTTCCCATTTACCAGCATGTGTTGATTCATTAGCTTGTGGAATTTGACGTGCCACAGCAAACATTAAAGCAATTGCGTGTTCTGCTGTTGTGATCGAGTTACCAAACGGTGTGTTCATCACCACTACACCGGCCTGCGTGGCCGCAGGAATATCAACGTTATCAACACCGATACCAGCGCGGCCAACAACTTTCAAATTCGTTGCAGCGGCTAGAATTTCTTCGGTGACTGTCGTGCTCGAGCGTATAGCCAGTCCATCATATTCACCTATGCAGGCTTTAAGTTCTTCCGGTGTCATACCGGGTTTCACATCTACCTCGACGCCGCTTTTTTCAAAAATTTCGGCTGCCAATGAATTCATTTTATCGGAGATCAGGACTTTTGGCATTTTTTGCTCACTTTTATCTATTTTCTTTTTGTTGATTTTAGAACCGTATATTTCAACCATCTATATTACGGCTTCACCCAATAATTATCGCTATCGCAATGCAATATTTATATGTTTGTACTCTTAGCAAGATGGCAGCAGGTTGCAAGCACTTATTACATAAATTCCTTCCGGATATACATTATTTATGGTTATTGATATGCAAATGCCGCGTATCATTACCATACGCGGCATAAAGCTAATAAATTAAGAAATTTGATCTTATTTTTTAAATACTGGTGGCACAAATACCTGCTCAAGACCGCCAACATCACCCGCCTTAATCCCGAGATTTTCACTGCCTGCTTGTATGTCATACCATAAGGTATGCCATGTTTCTGTGAAGACGTGGTCTGCCTGTAAATACACATCACCAACCCATCTTACAACATCCTGATCAAGATCCAGCGTTGGGGCAATTAATCTGGCGCAAACATTATAGGTCTCACGCAAATCTTCATTTTCAGCTTCAGAGAAAGTAGACAAGCTATCGCTATTCAAAAACATAGCCGCACTTGCCTTCATACTGCGGATTAACGCATATAGATTGAGGGGATCATTATCCTGCACAACAATTCCCTGCACCGCGTTTGTTATCAAGTCATACAGACCATTACGATCCAGCGATTGGCCGGTACTTCCCATCACGCGGGCTTGTTCCCTGACGTTATTCAAGAAATCTGCGCGCATGTTTTCAAGCAGGAATAAGCGCTGCCCTGATGGCGGCAACTTGTCCATTGTCTGGGCATCCGAAATGAACTCTGGGTAATGTTCCGCTGTTTGTTTCGCGTACTGGATTAATTGTCCCATCTTTTCATCAAAGACTTTAAATGCAGCATGGCCTTTAAAATATGGTGCGCTCATTGGTAACTCCAAAAATTAACAAATTAACTATTTTGGAGTTTCTACAGCAAAACCTCTTGTAAAGTCAAGTTAAACTTTACATAAACGGAAGTCTTGCGATTTAAGCGCGGGTATTAAGCGGCCTTTTGCGCTTTGGATTCTTTGGATACGGCAAAGGCATAATCAAGCCAAGGGAGCAATGCCTGAACATCGCCCGTCTCCACAGTTGCACCGCCCCAGATACGAAGACCGGCCGGCGCCGCGCGATATGCCTTAATGTCATATGCTACGCCTTCCTGATCCAGAATCTTGCACATTGCACCGACAAAACCGGCCTGATCATCATCACTTAACTGGGCGAACCATTCATCGGAAATAGACAGGCAAATTGAAGTGCTTGAGCGAACAGCTTCTGATGTAGCCAAGAATGATGCCCAATCAGATTGATCGACCCATTTGGAAATTGCCGCAAGGTTGTCTTGTGTGCGTTTGATCGTCGCCTGTAATCCGCCAATAGATTTCACCCATTTCAAAGCATCCAGACAATCTTCGACAGCAAGCATAGACGGTGTATTGATTGTTTCACCAACGAAAATACCGCTATTTAATTTACCGCCTTTTGTCATGCGGAAAATCTTCGGCAATGGTCTATCCGGAACAAAACTTTCAAGACGTGCCACAGCGCGCGGGGATAAAACCAGCATGCCATGCGCAGCTTCACCGCCCAAAACTTTCTGCCATGACCATGTTACAACATCCAGCTTGTTCCATGGCAAATCATAGGCAAACACGCCTGATGTCGCATCACAGAATGTTAGACCTTTACGGTCATCAGCGATCCACTCTGCATCCGGCAAACATGCGCCTGATGTTGTACCGTTCCAAACAAACACCACATCTTCGTCGCAGTTCACTTTTGATAGATCCGGAATTTGTCCATATTCTGCTTCATGCGCAGTTACGTTTGATAATTTAAGCTGGCCTGTAATATCTTTCATCCAGTCCTGACTAAAGCTTTCCCAAGCCAATGTTTGGACCGGAAGCGCGCCAAGCATAGACCACATAGCCATTTCAAATGCACCTGTATCAGACGCAGGAACTATACCGACGTAATAATCATCAGGAATACCGAGCAATTCTGTATGAAGCTCAATCACCTCTTTCAATTTGACCTTACCCGGACCCGAACGGTGGGAGCGCCCTAGCAAAGCATCACTTAGCGCATCCAAAGACCAACCAGGTCTTTTAGCACATGGGCCAGATGAGAAATTCGGATTATTCGGTTTGATTGTTGGTTTGCTTTGAGTCACGGCCTATTCTCCCTTTTGGTCAGGTCACATAATCAGCGTATAGGTGTTTATTAACAAAAGCTGGGACGAAACCAAGTGTTTTTTACGTTTTAGGCGAAGTTTTTTCAAAATAATGCCCGCGCTCCGCCATGCATGTGCGGGCACAGCTTGCGCGCCCCTGCAAATGTGCTATTGATGGTATCGGACATTCATAAAACTCCGTTTACAAAGAATCGGCAACATGACCCACTTATTGACATTTACTGCCTCTACCCATGATATCAGCACATCGCATATGAGTGCGGCCGAACATTTTTTAAACAAGTTCAATTTGACTATTGCCGGAAACACAAAATGGCTATCAGAAAACCGCGCCCTGCAATATGAGATCAATCAAGCGCCCAGCAAGGCAGAGCTTGATGAAATGCGCGTTCATTTTGCCATCGACGAAATTGATATCCTGATTGTCGCCAAAGACCGCGCACGCAAAAAACTTTTAATTGCCGATATGGACAGCACCATAGTTACTGGCGAAACACTGGATGAAATGGCCAGCGCCGCAGGTCTGCAAGAACAAATAGCCGCTATTACTACCCGAGCCATGAATGGCGAACTTGATTTTAGCGCCGCCCTGACCCAACGCGTAAAAATGCTTGCCGGACAAAGCGAGAGTATTTTATCCAGCCATTTACCGCATATGCAGCTTTCATCAGGCGCGAAAGAATTCATAAAAACCATGAGTGCAAACGGCGCCACTTGCGTTCTTGTGTCCGGCGGCTTCACTTTCTTTACCGGATATATCGCCAAGGAGGTCGGTTTTAACCATCATCACGGCAATGTACTGGAAATTGATAACGGCTTGCTCACAGGAAAGGTCATCCCGCCGATTTTGGATAAAGACGCGAAATACGAATTTTTGAAGCTTTACATCGAAGAGCTTGGACTTGATATCGAAGACACACTAACCATTGGTGATGGCGCAAATGATCTCGTCATGCTGGAAGCTGCCGGACTTGGTATTGGATACCATCCCAAACAGCTTTTAAAGGATAGGCTTGATAATCTGATTGTCTTCGGTGATTTGACAGCCGCGTTATACGCACAAGGCTATTCCGACAAAGACATTATCAACGGCTAAGCTCAAAAGCGCATTCATTATGCACACATAGCCAAACACAGCCCCTATGAGCCAGCTCTATGAATTTTTCTCTTAAATTTATGAGTTGGATGCGTCCTGAAGCTCCTGCTTCACCGCGTCTGATGCCTCGACTTTGGCGTCCTTCGGATCTGGAACAGGAACAAGATCAAGCATATCCTTAATCAACTCATCCGAATGCACCTTATGTTTTGCCGCACGTTCGGATAGACCAATACGGTGACGCAAGATCGGGTAAATCATTTCCTGTACATGTTCGACTTCAACTTCGGTTTTACCGCGCAACCATGCCAGCGTTCTGGCACCACGATCAAGTGATAAGCTGCCACGCGGGCTCACCCCGACATTGATATAACTTTTCAGCTCGTAAGTGTAGCGCTCCGGAT
>JAUILO010000134.1 GCA_030432775.1 Alphaproteobacteria bacterium | reverse complement strand
TTGAAGGCGAAGAAATATATGCCTATCACCCCGATAGCGGAGAAATACTCGGACACGGTATGATACAGGCATGTTATCCCAATGCCCGCAATGATGATGCAATGTTTTACATTGAAGGTTTTAAACGCCTTGAACAAAACATCCCGCTCGCCTATGCCCGTCAGGCTCAATTTGACGATGGGCAGCTCAGCGGCCAGATAGACAACGTCTTATCGCTCGCACTTGTCCACGCCCTGTTTAAAAGTGGCTATCAAGGCACTGCCCTATTGACCTGCGAAGAAGAAATCGGCAAAAGCTGGATCCATATTGCGCAATATCTGTATGGATCGCGCGCGCATAGCAACTCACTAATCGTGCTGGATACCAGCCCTTATATTGAAGAAGATGTTATAGAGCAAGGCCCTGTTATATTGCGTAACCGTGACAAAAGCGAAATATTCAATACTGAACTTGCGCAAATATTAAAAGAGCGCTGCGATGAACTAGAAATTCCCCATCAATTCAAAGACGAAATGCTTCTTGGTAAAGGTAAAACAATAGCCCAGCTTGGTTCGACAGAGCTTGGCCGACTGGTTCAAGGAAGTAAGGGATTATGGAGCGGAGCGACTATACAAATTCCAACACTAATGTATCATACCAGTAATGAAACAACGACACAGACAGCAATAGAAAATTACTTCAACATCCTGCACAGTATATTGATTGAAGACCCTTTACCTATACTCAACATCAAGAGTCTTTAGATACGAATACGAATAAGAGTCTTTGAAACACAAAAGGAACCCCGATGGCAAGGAAGCCTAAAACCATTATCGGCTGGGAAGAATGGTGCGAATTACCAGATCTTGGCCTGCCAGCGATTAAAGCCAAAATTGATACTGGTGCAAAAACTTCGGCCATTCATGCTTTTGACATTGAAACATTCACAGAAGATGGTAATAAATTTGTCCGTTTTAAAATCCATCCCATTCAGGGAAGCCGCCGGATAAAACGAGAATGTGTTGCACCACTTATTGACCAACGCACCATCACCAGTTCTAACGGTGAACGTGAAAAACGCTATGTTATACTCACACCGATCATAATGGGATCGTTGCGTATAAAAGCAGAACTAACATTGACATCAAGGCATAAAATGCGATTTCGTATGCTGCTTGGACGCGAAGCCTTACGCAAAGCAAAACTGGTTGTTGATCCGTCAAAAACCTTCTTACTGGGCAAAACAAAAAGCCCCGAAACGCTTTACTAATATAGAAAGACACCTAAAATGAAAATTGCTGTTCTTGCATCAGACCCCGATCTTTACTCCAACCAAAGGTTGATGGAGGCTGGCGCGGCGCGTGGTCACGAGATGCGTTTTATTGCTGTGAAGAACTGTTATATGGATATCACCGCGCGCAAGCCGGAGATTCATTACCGTGGCGGCGAAATTCTCGAGCGTTTTGATGCTGTCATACCGCGCATACGTCCATCTATGACATTTTACGCTATGGCAGTCATGCGCCAGTTCGAAATGCAAAAATCTTATTTGCTGAACGGCCCTATTTCTATTGGCAGAGCACAAGACAAGTTACGCACGATGCAGCTTTTATGTAGCAAGGATATTGATATCCCGCGTACAGGCTTTGCCAACTCACCACTTGATACAAAAGACGTTATCCAAACAGTCGGCGGCGCGCCAGTAGTTATCAAACTACTTGAAGGCACGCAAGGCAAAGGCGTGGTTTTGGCAGAAACCGTCAAAGCGGCTGAAAGTGTCATTAACGCCTTCAAAAGCTTAAAAGCCAATATTCTGGTACAGGAATTTATCAAGGAATCTGCGGGTACGGATCTGCGCTGTTTTGTCATTGGTGATAAAGTTGTCGCATCAATGGAGCGCCGCGCTGCCAAAGGTGAGTTTCGTGCTAATATCCACCTCGGCGGTACAGGCCACAAAGTCAAAATCACACCAACAGAGCGTAAAATCGCTGTTGCCGCAGCTAAAGCTGTGGGACTAAAAGTCTGCGGCGTTGATATGATCCGGTCAAATAGCGGCCCTAAAGTACTCGAGGTCAACTCCAGCCCCGGGCTTGAAGGCGTAGAAGGCGCTACACAAAAAGACATCGCCGGCATGATGATAGAACATATTGAAAAACATGCTGTGAATAAGAAAAAAGCGTAAATCCTTTATGGTTTAACGGTTTTATCCACTCATCTTATTCTATTTAGCGTTATCCTAATTCGTAGATATATGTTACTTATGTATATTAATGCGAATAGGCAGATAGTAAAAACATAAAACACGTTCATTTAGAAAAGAATAAAGCCATAAAAAACTTCATCGCAATCAGCGCTTTTACCCTCCTTACACTACTAAGTTCACCTGCGCCGGCACAATCGTCGCAATCAGGGCAAGGTACAAAGCTTGAAGTTTTGCTTCATTTCTTTGATCTGAACGAACACGCAATTGCTTATCACCGCCACTGCTTAAGCAGATCTCGTCCGGTAAGCGACACATTCATGCAAACATTCAATTACATTGCGCAGGCAACAATTCGCGAAGGCCAACTTAATAATCCGGATATTGATCCGGCACATATCAAAACAAAAATGCTGGAGCGCCGCTATATACTTCAATCCCAGCTCGATCAAGACAATATACGTCATGGCTGTGATACACCGGCTAGCCGGTCGGCTAAAGCCCATTACGAAGAGTTCAGCATGACAGGCACAGAGACCATCAAAAACTATTTCGAAAATGCGCAGACAGCGCCCGTAAAAGATGCCGAAGCTAAAAAAGAAGCACCGTCTTCTAAAAGATCGGCACATAACTAGGCCGCTGATTTAGAGCTAAACTTCAAATTCTTCAACTATATACTCTACGCTAATGACCTCGATATGCTCGGTGCCAGTATCCATACGCACCTTAACAACATCGCCTTCTTGTGCCTTCAACAGAGCCTTACCAACCGGTGATAACCAGTTTATCTTACCGAGCCTGAAATCAGCTTCGTCAATCCCCACAAGTTTAACCTGTACTTCGCGCCCATCTTCGCGCTCGTAATTCACAGTGGCGCCAAAAAATACGCGCTCGACCCCTTGTTGCTGGCGTGGATCGACAATTTTTGAATGCTCGAGCTTTTTACTTAGATAGCGAACGCGCCTATCGATCTCCCGTAAGCGCTTTTTGTTATAAATATAATCCCCATTTTCCGAACGATCCCCGTTACCAGCCGCCCAAGATACGATTTCGACAATTTTCGGACGTTCATTATGCATCAAATCATGCAGCTCTTTACTAAGCACAGCATGGCCATACGGGGTCATATAATGAATTTCATCTTTGATATCTTTACCAGATGTACTCACAAAACCATCCTGATTATTCTGTTAAAATTGTTGCGGTGCAGCCACATAAAACTTACCACTTTGCCCAAAAAGATCTTATAGTAAATTTTTGGTGATGCAGACAAATATAATAAAGAAGCATCCTAAAACAAAAAATTCAAAAATAAAAAAATATCAACAGGTTGAGGTTTTAACGCAGATTACGGTGAGATGATCAACAGAAATGATTTAATGGATTCGTGGCAATCCACGAACGACCAAGCACAAACGAGACAACTGAAAAAGAACATAGCAGATCGCATGTTCTGGGTTAATGGTGCGTCTGACGAGTTTGTCACCTCTGCTTGCGATTTGTTAATAGATACTGTACCGCTTAGCATTCTTGAAAACCTCGAACGCGATGGCTATAGCTTCGTTTTAAAAGACCTTGTCTCCACAGGCCGTCCTAATCTTGAAAATGTCTTTAACTCTGTGACCGGCACAAAAGATCCGGATGCATTCAACTATACAGGCGGCTTACACGAACCAGAATTCAGACATATTACAATTGCCGAATATGTCGTGAAAAAGAAAAAAGCCGGTGAACAAGGTGCAGATGCCCAGCAACAAAGAGAGCTGGAAAAAGCGCAATTCTGGAAAAACGCCGTCATTCACGAGATTGGCCTCCAAGTTGCCCTTTATATCGGCATCACGCAGGCCAATACAATACTGCCCGGCCAGCATAACGACACAGAATCCATGCAGCGCGCATTAAACCAAAAAAACATGCTGAACTTCCTCGGCATCACCGAAAGCACAGAGTTCAAACAGGTACATAACAAAGAAATCGCAAACATTCCAAGCTCGCAAGGCATGGGATATTTTACTGATATACGTGATATTGAAAAAAATCCGCGATCTATCGCGCGCCAAGAAGCCTTTGCCGAAAGTTTTGATATTCTGATGCGCGGAAGTGATTCTACTTATAACTTTTCAAACTTTGTAAGCTACTTCCCCGAAACGCTAAATCTAGTTTACCGCCTAACCAAAGAGCAATATCCGGATTTTGAAGCGCACCCTGCGCTTGATTGCGTTCTGCGTAAAGCCGATAACAATTACAGCAATAACGGCAATGGCTTACAACAACAGACACAGGCTTCATCTTTTTCAGGTGATAGAATGCCCTAGCGCTTCAACGCTCTAGGATATAAAGCCTCACGGTAAGCCATGCCGCGCTGCATCGCCAATTTATAATCAGCCCCCTTCACAATGATAGCCGCCGCCGCATCCGCGCCATTCATATCCACGCGCAAATATGTCCCGCGTGTTATCTTTGCCGTTTGATCAAGCCGCGCTGCAAATTCCGCAGGATCATCCAGATCTTCTTCTGTTAACATGCCCAGCACGCCCATATCGGCAAGCTTGATTGTACGCAGCTGTTGCTCGGCCACATCAAGCTTATCACTGGCACGCGGGTAAATAAGCACCGGCACGTCATATTTTTGCTTAACACCCAAAGCCTCGGTCGTTGTATTGCGTCCACCAAAAGAGATTGTCGCAGCGGCATTGGCAATCAGCTGACGAAAATCTGGTCTATTGCGCTCGATAATAATACTGTTCGGGTCTTCCATTTGACTGGCAATACCTTGCAGCTTGGTCAGATCATCTTCAGGACAATCATGACTAACCAGTATACGCCATGGATTTTGGCTGAAACCTGATAGCTGGCGCGCATGGATCGCCGCAGAATAATATTTAAAACAATCCTGCTTATAACCAGAGCCGGACGAAACCACGACTTCCCTTTCTGATTGCGGCATTTCAGCGCGATCTAAAGTCTCACTGGTAAAATAACCGGCATAATATATAGGTGTTTTAATCTGTGATGCTTGAGGGAAGCTGTCTTCAAGTTCGATAAAGCGATGATCTCCGGTTACAATAACATCATCAAAATATTCATTGATAATGCGCACTGCCTCATCTGCATTGCCTTCATCGGAAAGCCACTGGCGGTGATTTGGATAACATGTAACATCACGCGCAATCGTTGCAATATACGGAGATACCCAAGGTGTGCCATTGGCCTTATCAAGAGCCGGTAATAACTCTTTATCCCAAAGCCCCTTACCCAGCGGCCATGTCTCCGTCAAAAAGATATCCGGTTTAATCCGGTCCATTGCTTCGGCTATAGAGGCAAAACGCTCTTGCTGAAAACCAAGATCATCAAGATAATGAATATTGTTACGTGTAAGAAAGCTTTTGCCCGATGCCGCGTCACGAAATAAATTCGGCAAATCGATAAATTTGGTTAAACCAAAATCAAAATCACCACCTTTGGCTTGGCTACCTTTGCTGGATAAAACATAAACGTCAACGCCGCGATTTTGAAGTGCCCGCGACAGATGCGAGACAATACGCATATGCCCTGACCCAATAAGAGTTTCCACATGAATTAGGGCTGTTTTTGTATTAATATTCATCGTAGGCATTTTTCTATCTCTCTTGGGCTATCCACCAAATATCTCGTCCACATGCTTTGCCCTTCTATACCAGGCTTCTCTAAGCTGCGGCGAACATACACTACAATATGAAAAATATCAATGATTTTATGGAAATTAACAAGGCTTTTTACGCCTTTGGGATATAACCCTAATTATAAAGATGATTTAAATGAAATTCACGCCTGACAACTTACTTATTTTGGCTTGAACATCTTAGACTTATCCGGTGCCAGTTCGGGCTTTACGCCATATAGACCGTTTCTGTAGATATAATCGGCCACATCTTGAAACGGTCCGTCAAAATCGCGCTGCCCGGCATGGATCTGTTTCATCAATCCTGATGAGGACATATCAGTCCCTGTAGTTTTTATAAACGACCATCCCCTTTTTCCACCGGCCAAGATCTCTTGGGGCTCCTTTTTTGAGGCAGCATAATCAGTTGCGACAACACTGCCCAGCGCCTCATCTTCGTAACCAGGTCTGTTGACGACACAGATTTCAAAATGATCCATGATGTATTCATAGTCCTGCCATAAATGAAACTCGGCCAGATTATCCCCGCCCATCACCCAGATAAATTCAATGTCCGGATGGGCTTTGGCAAGGTGCTTTAATATATCTGCTGTAATATGTGTGCCAAGTTGCTCTTCAATATCCGATAGCTCTACCGATAAATCCGGATAATGATCTTTTAACAATCTGGCCATTTCCATGCGCTGCTCTATAGAGGCATAGCTATCGGCATCTTTAAAGCGGTTCTGGGAAAACATCATCCATATACTGTCCACACCAAGACTATGCGTGATATGTTCCAGCATAGCGAAAT
>JAUILO010000133.1 GCA_030432775.1 Alphaproteobacteria bacterium | reverse complement strand
GACACTGGAGCGGGTGCCCGGCGGTGTCATTGTTCGAGCGACCGGCCAATCCGCGACTCTGGGCGCATTCAACGCGCGCCTTACGCCATCCAATCAAGACGAGCTGCCGGTTGATGGTGTCCTGACATATCAACTTCAGGCGCAATCGTGAAAAAGAAACTTGCACCAAAAGAATGAGCTGAACGTGCGAGATTACCGACGTTCAACTCTTTACTAATACCTTCAACCCCAACACCAAAATAACCACGCATTGACATCTTTTATTCCTCATCAATCACACGAATCTAAATTATGCGAAAAACTATATGATTTCTGGGCTACAGAATCAAATCTGTATCAGTAGGTCATAAAAAATTAATGGCTCAAATATGTTGTTATTTGGGTTACAGCGCATCTACCGCTTTCATAAAGCGTCCGATTGCCTCTTCCAGTTTCGGGCGGGATGTTGCAAAACAAAAACGCATGAATCCTTCACCAACGCGCCCGAAAGACGAGCCCGGTGCCAAAGAAATCGCATAATCATCAATCAATCGGCGGGCAAACGCGACACTATCAGTTTCACCTTCCACCCTCAAAAATGCATAAAATGCAGCATCAGGTTTCTTCGCAATAATCCGGTCATTCGTTGCAAAAGCATCAAACATAAAATCCATATTGCCCTGCCATAGAGTTAAAAGCTCCTGCAGGAACGGCTCGCCTTCCTGTAAAGCAGCCATAGCGCCATATTGGGAAAAGCTTGGTGGACACATGTAATCATAATTGGCCACATCCTGGATAATACCTTCAGAGCCTTGCGGCCCTACAAGCCAGCCCAAACGCCAACCTGTCATCGCCCACGCTTTCGAGAAATTATTGACCGTATATAGACGATCATGCGGATCAGAAATCTCCAAGAAACTCGGCGCATGTAAACGGTCATAAGTCAGGCGGCCATATACTTCATCAGAAATAAGCCAGATGCCGTGCTTACGTGCATAATCAAGCACAGCCTGCATTTGATCCTTTTCCATGACCCAGCCTGTCGGATTAGATGGCGTTGTAATCAAAATAGCTCTCGTTTTATCTGTACAGCTTGCAAAAAGCTTATCCAGATCCAGCGACCATTTACCATCAATGAAATCCATTGGCGATTCAATAATATTGGCTTCCACAACTTCCAGACAATTCAGCAAGTTTTTCCAGATCGGCGTAACAGCCACAACTTCATCACCTTTTTCAATCAAGGACTGTAAAGCCAAATTCATTGCCTTCGAGCCAGAGCTTGTGACATACGCACGGTTCACCGGCAAATCGATCTCATAGATACGCTTATAATATTGGGTTAGCTCTTCGCGAAGCTCCATCAGGCCAAGCGGCATACCATAAAATGTTTTGCCCTCTTGCAGCGCCTGAATAGCCGCGCTTCTGATAAATTCTGGTGTTGGCGCATCGCCCTCACCCTGAGCCAAGGAGATTACCCCCTCTTTTGTTTTACCATAACGCAAAAGCTTTGCACCGGGATTGGGAGATAAATTCTGGATATGACTTCTGTAATCAAGGCCTTCACCTTTTACATCATTTGCCATCTCACCAGGAGTTTGACTTGGATCTGTATTCATATTGGTATTGTTCTGTATGTTCATTTTTACACCGCTAGCATTACGCATGACTTATGTTCCTATAATAGATAATGGCACCAAGGCCTATATATTTTTTGAAGTTCTATGAAAAAAGGATAAACGTGCCTGTCGCACTATGCGTGAAATATAGCGAGCGTTAGCCCGCCGCTGTTGCCGCTGCTGCAACTGCTGCGAATAAAAAGAATTGAGATGTCAAAACGATTTGTTTATTCATGAATCCAGCTTAAGCACGGTTGCTTCGCGCCTGCAAGAAAAAAATGACGTCCCTGCATCTATTTCATGATTAAATGCTTTATATCAAGCCACACAAGCTGCCATATTCTGTTTCATATCTGCGCCCTATCAGCCTTACACCTGTATGATATCCGGCTAAAATCCCGTCTATCACATCGCAACGCCATGTGTTCAAGATGTGATAAATTTGCAATCAGACCTCTTTATATTATAAAATTAATATATAAGAGTTGACTAGTCAGTCAAATGTCTTATATAGACTAAATCGATAGGATATAGCAGTGAAAACAGCACAAAAAGACATAGATAAAGAGGCAACAAAAGATACACGCCTTAAATTGATAGAAACCGCATCAGCACTGATCTGGAGCGAGAGCTATAATGCTGTCAGTGTTGATGAGATTTGCAAAAAAACAGGCGTCAAAAAAGGAAGTTTCTATCATTTCTTTCCGTCAAAAGCCCATCTAGCCATGGCAGCAATGGACCATACAATGGAAGAAATGATGCGCAGTTATGACGAAATTTTTTCCGCAACGCGCCCACCTTTAGAGCGAATAAAGCTTATGGTACAACATGTTATCAAGGTACAGACAGAAATATCCGAAGAACTGGGTCACGTTTGTGGCTGTCCGCATGCAACGCTGGGTTCCGAGCTGGCCGCCGATGTTGAAATAGGCGCCCAAATTGCGGCGATTTCAGAGAGAAAAACAGCCTATTACAAAAGCGCATTACGCGACTTGATCGCTGAAGATCAAATAAGCGCAGATACAAATGTAGATGTTAAAGCAAACGAGATCTTTGCTTTTATTATAGGTCAGCTTGTGATGGCGCGTATTAATAATGATCTGGATTTCATTAAAAACTATTTAGAAAAAGGTCTTTTAGACCTGATCGGCATAAAAAACACATAACAAAAACTAATTTTTGACTTTCTAGTCAACCAACACGAGAAACGAGACCAAAATGAAAAAGTTCAAATACACATGGATTGCTATTCTAGTGATTTTAATTGCCGTCAGTCTAGGCGTAAAATTTTATGTCGCCCCTGATGCGGTTGCGTCCGAAAAATCCCATGCTATGGCAAAACCACAAGCAACACCGGTTGAAGCGACTATAATACAGCCGCAATCTATCGAAATCTGGAAAAGCTTTTCCGGTCATGTTGTTGCCGTTGACCGCGCCGATATCCGACCACAAGTCAGCGGACGCATTAATGAAATTCATTTTGAAGATGGTCAACATGTCGAAAAGGGTGACGTCCTTATTGTGATCGATCCGCGCCCATATGAAGCCGCACTTAATCTGGCTAAAGCTGCGCTTGATGTTGCCAAAACAGATGTCGAACACACAAAGAAAGAACATGCACGTGCTGTGAAGCTGATTGAAACCGACGCAATTTCACAAAGCTTACTAGATGAGCGTGCCAATAATATGCGTTCAGCCGCAGCCACCTTGCAAGGAGCAAAAGCACAAGTTGAAAGTGCAAAGATTAATTTGGACTACGCCTATGTAAAGGCACCAATTGCCGGGAAAATCAGCCGTGCCGAAATCACAGAAGGCAATCTGGTTCAAACAGGTGCAAGCGCGCCTTTACTGACATCGATTGTTTCTGATGAAAAATTCTATGTCGATTTCGAAGTTGATGAGCGCACATATTTAAGCTCTGTCAAAACATCTACCTCCAATAACACAGAAAACCTTCCGGTACGCCTTAGCTTGTTGGATGGCGAGATAGAACTTCAGGGCTACGTCCATAGCTTTGATAACCGTATAGATCAGGCGACCGGAACAATCCGCGCCAGAGCGATATTCAATAATGAAAGCGGCCTTTTATTACCGGGTATGTCTGTCAGCATCCGCATGGGTGCCGCAGGTAATCAGGAGAAAATAATGATTACCGAACGCGCCATTGGCACAGACCAAGACCGTAAATTTGTTTACATCGTTGGAGAAGACAGTACTGCGCAATACCGCGAAGTTAAAATCGGGGCGAGCGTCAATGGAACACGCGTCGTTTTATCAGGCCTAACGCCTGGTGACACAGTCATAACATCAGGTTTAATTCGTATTCGTCCAGGTGTACCGGTTGCGCCGCAGATACAAAACGCAACGATCTCAGCGGATAAAGCCACAGATACAGAGGCAATGAACGAAGATATTTCAGATACAGTCGCTTCTGATGTTGATCATTCCGCCGAAACACCGACAACAGATACACAAGAATAACCAAGACGGAAACGAGAAAGAACAAATCCATGAACTTATCGGGCTATTTTATCGATCGGCCAATTTTCGCCGGCGTCCTGTCCTTCATCATCTTTATGCTGGGGGCGATCGCACTGTTCCAACTTCCCATTTCCGAATACCCGGAAGTGTCACCGCCTTCTGTACAGGTCACAGCAAGCTTTCCTGGCGCGAACCCTGCGGTTATTTCCGAGACTGTCGCGACACCGCTGGAAGAACAAATAAGCGGCGTAGAAAACCTGCTTTACATGAACTCACTGGCGACAACTGACGGTAATTTATCGCTCACCGTGACTTTTGCAATCGGCACTGATGTTGATCTGGCACAGCAATTGGTACAAAACCGCGTATCACAGGCGCTCCCGAGACTGCCAGAAGTGACAAGAGAGCTTGGCGTCACTGTTGTTAAAAGTTCGCCAGACCTCACGATGGTGGTTCACTTAATATCACCAAATTCGCGCTATGACATGCTTTACCTGCGCAACTACGCGACACTAAATATCAAAGACCAGCTCGCAAAAATCAAAGGAATCGGACAGGTGCGCCTATTCGGTTCCGGTGATTATGCGATGCGCATTTGGCTTAACCCTGATCGTATCGCCGAGCGCGGCCTGAGCGCCGACGAAGTGATTGCCGCAATCCGTAGGCAAAATATACAGGTCGCCGCCGGTGTTATCGGCGGCCCGCCATATGATGATGAAACACAATTGCAATTACCTGTGAACGTGCAAGGCCGTCTTGAAACGCCAGATCAATTTGAAGACATTATCATCAAGCGCGATGAAAACGGTGTGATCACACGCCTAAAAGATGTGGCATCGGCAGAGCTTGACGCGCAAAGCTATTCACTGCGCTCTATGCTTGATAACGATCAAGCTGTGGCGATACCGATCTTTGCTTCACCGGGCGCCAATGCACTCGAGCTGTCCTCGAATGTACGGAAAGAAATGGCTGAGCTGAAAAAGAATTTCCCCGAGGATATCGATTATACAATTGTATATGATCCGACTGTTTTCGTGAAACATTCAATCGAAGCTGTGATCCATACATTAATCGAAGCGGTGCTTTTAGTGGTACTGGTGGTGATTATATTCCTTCAGACCTGGCGCGCATCTATTATTCCGCTTTTGGCGGTTCCGGTTTCTATTGTTGGTACATTTGCCATTATGCTGTTGCTTGGCTTTTCGATTAACGTACTATCGCTGTTTGGTTTGATCCTTGCCGTCGGTATCGTGGTTGATGATGCCATCGTGGTGGTTGAAAACGTCGAACGGAATATCGAAGAAGGTAAAACCCCGCGCGAAGCGACCATACAGGCAATGAAGGAAGTGACAGGACCGATTATTGCCACATCACTTGTCATTGCAGGTGTGTTTATCCCTATCGCCTTTATCAGCGGTTTAACCGGAATGTTCTACAAGCAATTTGCACTGACTATTGTTATTGCAACATTTATTTCGGCGCTAAACTCTTTGACGCTTAGCCCGGCAATGTCGGCTTTGTTGCTTAGACCACGTGAAGAACAAAAAGATAAACTGACAAAACTGATCGATTTTTTCTTTGGATGGTTTTTCAAGATATTCAACAAAATCTTCCAAAAAGGCCAGAACGGATACGCGAAATCAGTCGGTGTTACAGGACGCAGAAAACTGATCGTCATGATATTCTTTGGCCTATTGATCGGCGCAACATATTACAGCTTTGGCCTCGTGCCTAAAGGCTTTATCCCTCCTCAGGATAAACAATATCTTATCAGCTTTGCACAGCTTCCACCCGGCGCAACATTAGAGCGTACCGAAGAAGTCATGCGCAAAATGGGCGAAATTGTTTTGGAAGATGAAGGTGTTGCAAGTGCTGTGCAATTCCCCGGTCTATCGGTGAATGGCTTTGTGAACTCGTCCAGCGCAGGTATCGTCTTCGTAACATTGAAAGATTTCGAAGAGCGCACCGCACATGATATGAGTGCCAATGCCATTGCCGGTCGTCTGCAGCAAAAATTCGCCGGTATTGACGAAGCCTTTATCGCAATATTCCCGCCACCACCTGTGCGTGGCCTTGGCACGACGGGCGGCTTTAAATTACAGGTACAAGATCGCGGTGACCTTGGTTACCAAGCACTTGATAACATCATGAAAGAAGTAACGGGTAAGGCCTATGGCAATCCCGCACTAGCTGGCGTTTACTCAAACTACAACGTCAATGTACCACAGCTCTATGCCGATCTCGATCGTACAAAAGCGCAGCAATTAGGGTTACCAATTGACGAGATCTTCCGCACGATGCAAATTTATCTTGGCTCTATCTACGTCAATGATTTTAACCAGTTCGGCCGCACATATCAGGTGGTCGCACAGGCGGATAAAACATTCCGTTCCGAACCACAAGATATTCTGCGTCTACAAACCAGAAACTTTGACGGACAAATGGTACCGCTTGGATCTGTAATAGATGTAAGAGAAACATTCGGGCCGGAGATCGCATCACGCTACAATGCCTTCAGATCTGCCGATTTAAACGGAAACCCTGCACCGGGGTACTCATCCGGTCAAGCACAAGATGCGATCACAAAAATTCTGGATGAGACATTGCCGCAAGGTGTGAATTTCGAATGG
>JAUILO010000132.1 GCA_030432775.1 Alphaproteobacteria bacterium | reverse complement strand
CCGCTTTGATATTGATAAAGATCAAGTACCGCCAACGGTTTTAATGAAAGCCATGTTAAAAGCCAGAACAGATTTATTATGGTTTGGCGGTATTGGTACATACATCAAGGCCAGCAGCGAATCCGATGCTAGCGTTGGTGACAAGGGTAATGACCCAATTCGTATTAACGGTAGCGATGTGAAAGCGCGCGTATTGGGTGAAGGTGCGAACCTTGCTATTACACAGCTTGGCCGTATCGAGTTTGCATCGAAAGGCGGCGCAATCAATGCCGACTTTATCGATAATTCCGGCGGTGTTGATTCATCTGACCATGAGGTCAATATCAAGATTTTGATGGCCGATATCATGACAAACGGCAATCACACAATGGGTGTGAAAAAGCGCAATAACTTGCTAGAGAAAATGACCGAAGAGGTGAGCCGGCTTGTTCTAAATAATAACTACCAACAAGCCCAGGGTATAAGCCTGATGCGTAAGCAAGCCGCAGACAACCTTGGGCTGCACGCCTTATTGATCGAGGATTTTGAAAACGAGATCGGATTGAACAGGGAGCTGGAAGGCCTGCCAAGTGAAGAAGACATCGAAGCACGCCTGCGTGCCGGTAGCGGCCTGACAAGACCTGAACTTGGCTTGTTACAGTCTTACTCGAAAATCGAATATACCCGAGATCTTCTAAAAACCGATATTCCCGATCAAGATCATATTGAAGATGAATGGCTGGTCAATTACTTCCCTAAACCGCTTCGCGTGAAATATCTGGACGAGATCAAATCTCACCGCTTGAAACGTGAAATTATCGCCACAAAAATCGCGACGAATGTTATCAACCGTATGGGACCGACCTTTATTCACGGACAAGTCGAGCGCACCAACGCCACCATCGGTGAGGTAACCGAGGCGTTCCTGACTGTCTGTGACGTTTTTGGCCTCAAAGAGCTATGGAAGAGCATCGAAAATCTGGACAACATTGTTCCGGCACAAGTACAGATCAACGCCATGCAGGAATTGCAAAATCTTGCCGACCGCGAAACACACTGGTTCCTGACACGTCTTGGCCGTCCGGTTGATATGGATAACGACATCCATAGCTTTGGCCTTGGCGTACAAAATATCCGCAACCAAATTGATAAAATTGCTACAAAAGAACTTGGACAGGACATTAATCGCCGTATCCAGATGGGTATTAATGACGGACTGCCAAAAGATCTAGCACAAGACATTGCCATTATCCCTATTCTGGGCGCTGCATGTGACATTATCCGCAGCTCGCTTGACTGCCACGCCGATATCACACTGACAGCAAAAACATATCTAGAAGTAGGACACACCTTCCATATCAATTGGCTCACCAAACAGGCACAGTTTATGAAGACTGATGACCGATGGTCCGAAGAAGCGTTATTCGGCCTTACAGAGCAGCTATATACATGCCAGGCCGCACTGACCACGCATATACTGCAAACCGTAAAAGGCGTACGAAAAAGCCTGACACCGGGCGAGTCTTTAGTCAGTAAATGGATCGATAAAAACCAAAGCAAAATTCATTCGCTAGAGCCTTTAATGGCAGATATGCGTGCCTCGGGGTCAGTTGACATTCCGATGCTTATTATCGCAGAGCAGCGTTTACGCCAGCTTTATAACGGTTAAAAGCATAAATTTTCCTTAAAACAGGATATCTATACACCTAAGCATTACATCATTTTCATGTTGTAAATCAAAAACTTATGTATATAACAATGCTAAATCCTTAAAAAAAATAGGCTAAATAACCATTTTTCATATTGAGATTATCCATAAAATAGTCTACTGATATGCAGATAAGATAAATAAGAAATCAAAAAGAGAGGTCGTCAAATGTCAACTCCACGCCCATTAGGTCGCGCCACAGCACATAAAATCGAAGACACACCCAATGCTGATCTATTAGAGATTTTAGATGATGAAGGTCTTCTAGATCCGCCTGACGGGTCATTGCGCTCTATTTTTGACATTGATGCCGACCCGGATGATTTACTTGAACAATCAACACCGCAATTTAAAATCGGTCATACAAAAATTGGCGATACCGTCGAAACGCAAACAGATCTCCTCAAAATCCGTACAAGCTCTGCTGACACCTACGTCAAAGAAATCAGAGATTACGAAACAACATATTCTCTTGCTGTTGAACTGAACCATGCTGCGATCTTAACAGCCAGCGAAGCATATGATGTTGATGTAAACGATGAGGTTGATTTCAGACTTGCGCGCCGAAGACTTGGAGATTCCACTATTTTTCCTTCAATCAAATTTGATGAACCAGAACAAGCCGATGAATATAGCAGATTCGTTAACAAGCACTTCAGCAACATACTTGCCGATCAAGGTGCGGATGGCCATAAGCTAATTGATGGGGAAATCAAATTAGCAGATGATGCTTCGGATCAAAAATTCACAGAAATACTACATAAAGCCGTTAAACTGGCCAATCTTGATTACGGCATGAACCATGGCGCTGATCACGATCATATGGTCGTTGCAATGGCAGATACTTTCATAGGGTATACTGGCATCCCTTTCCACAGAATTGAACGCGATGGAAACACACATTTTATCTTCAACAATGATATTGGCGAGTTCTGTTTTTACACAGATGATGAAACTGACGAAGTTTCTATGGTTCATTGGCGCTACCCTAAAGATCTTGCCAGAAATGAAAGCATCGTATTCCAAGGCTCAGTCACTAAAGACGACCTAGAACAGCATTTCATATCATGGATAGGTGCAGCTGCTCATGAGCGCGGCCTCATCTCTGAAGAAGATTACAACCTTATTCAATCCGGTGAATGCCTTTCATCTCTGAGCGGTATTCTCAATGAAAAAGTAGCACCGGAAGCACCGGCGAAAGAATCTAATGATAGCAACAATGAACATGTTGCGATCATTATTCCATCAGCTGAAGACAGAAGAAATCTAAAATTATAAATTAGCGGAATGCCATTATATGGCTGGAATGCAAAGCGCGCTGGAATAACAAGAGTTGTTCCGGCGCTTTTTTAGTGCTTTTTCAGTGTTGGTTTTTAGAACATTTGTTAAAAAAACGGAGGCGTGGTTTTCGCTTCTTATTTTCGGCGCTGTGATAACAAGCCAGTATTTTAAACTAGCGCGGCAAATAAGAACAATAATCCTGTATCACGATTTGCTTTAAACAAAATGAGCGCCTTATCGCCATCCTTAATATCCAGCAACGTGATGTGATATAATAAATGCAGAGCTGGAAGAACAAGAGCGATATAAGAAAACAAGCCCGCATTTGCCAAGAAAAACGCCGCCGCAATACAGATAAAACTCGCGCCATAAAAACCTTTAATCCAGTGTGGGCAATCGTCGCCAAGTTTGCGCGCTAAAGATTTTATACCAATCAACTCGTCATCTTCTTTATCTTGCAAGGCATAGATTGTGTCATAGCCCAGTGTCCAGAAAATGCCACCAACATATAACAACAAAGCTGGAAACGATAGCACACCGCTTACCGCGGCCCAGCCCATCAAGGCACCGAAATTAAATGTAATCCCTAGAAAAGCCTGTGGCCACCATGTCCAGCGTTTCATAAGCGGATATAAAACGATCAAAGGAAGCACCAAAAACCCAAGCAATATTGCCACCAAAGACAGACGCGATAAAATCAGCGCGCCAATACCAAGCAATACCGCCAGAAAAATAATCGCCTGTGGAACAGAAATCCGTCCTGCTGCAATCGGTCTGTCTTTGGTACGCTCAACCTTTATATCAAGGTGACGATCCCATAAATCATTGACGACACAACCCGCCGCCCGCATAACAACCGCGCCAATGGTAAATAACACCAAAAGCTTATAATCCGTCAGATTAAACGACAACGCACCGCCTGCTGCCAGTGCAATAGCCCACAAACCCGGCAATAATAAAAGCCAGACGCCAATTGGGCGATCCAGTCTGGCAAGATAAATGTAATCTTGCGCAGTTTGCGGAAGAAAACGATCGATCCAATGAATTTTTTCAATGTCTGAGCGGCTCATTATGATATTGTCATGTTTGTTAAAGGGTATAAAAAATGCAAAAAGACTTTATAAAACTATCACGTTTATATGTCGAAAACGACCTTGCATCGCAATCTATTATCGATCTTGAAGAAACGCAAACACATTATCTACGAAACGTCATGCGCCGAAACGAAGGCGATTTCGTCCGCATTTTTAATGGTCGTGACGGGGAATGGTTATGCGCGATAATCAAAATGGGAAAAAAGCAAATCCTTGTCCGGATCGAAGACCAAATCAGACAGCAAACAGACCAAAGCGAGGACGAAAATAACGCCGCCGCATCCATGCATTTAATATTCGCGCCCATAAAAAAAGAACGACTCGGGTTTTTAATTGAAAAAGCCGTCGAACTTGGTTGCACAGCTTTTCATCCCGTCATTACGAACAATACGCAAAATGCTAAAATCAACACAGAACGGACAAAAAAACACATTATCGAGGCGGCTGAACAATGTGAACGACTTACTGTGCCTGACTTACACAAAATAGCATCATTGGACAAAGTTTTGGGCGACTGGCCCGAACACACACAGATTTTTGCTGCAATCGAACGTATGGAAACCGGTAATCTGCCGGAAATAGCCCCATTGCCCAATAAAAAAGCACTACTTGTTGGCCCTGAAGGCGGTTTTACTTCCGAAGAAATTGCAAAATTACAGGCAAGAAATTTCATAACACCGTTTTATCTTGGACAAAACATCCTTCGCGCCGAAACCGCTGTATGCGCCGGACTTGCTTTATTGACGTTACAAAAATAGCACACTCCTTCCAATTTAACGTGCCGCATAGCCATTTATTTTAATTTTTTACTGGCGCGAAAGGCTGTACTCTTTTATTTGAAGTGGTATATTTGGATTGAATTTTCATTCTGATTTAGTATTACTTCAGAATGACTTATTAACAGTGAGTGCAACCAGAATAATGAAAAAATACCTGACACGATTTCTAACAATGTTACCGGCACTGGCTTTGCTGGACATTATAATGAACCCCGCTTTCGCAGCCGATCATCATGCCAAGCCTTGGCAAATGGGTCTGCAGAACGCTGCAACACCTGTGATGGAGCGCATTACAGAATTCCACAACATGATGCTATACATCATATTTGCCGTGGCAATTTTTGTTCTATTACTGCTGATTTACGTTGTGATCCGCTTTAACTCTAAAGCAAACCCAACGCCAGCTACATTTTCGCACCATTCACTGATCGAAGTGATCTGGACCGTTGTTCCGATCATCATTCTGATTGTCGTGGCTGTACCATCCATGAAATTGCTGTATTACACAGACCGCGTTGAAAATCCTGACATGACCATTAAAGCTGTCGGATACCAGTGGTACTGGGGTTACGAATACCCTGATAATGGTGATATTTCATTCACATCCATTCTTGTTCCGGATGATGAAATTGACGAATCCAAAGGACAAAAGAGACTACTATCTGTCGACAACCCGCTTGTTGTACCAACACAAACCAATATTCAAGTCATCGTCAGCTCCGTTGATGTCATCCATAACTTTGCCGTTCCGTCCTTTGGTATCAAAAAAGATGCCATACCGGGACGTGTAAACGAAACATGGATCAATGTAAAAGAACCTGGAACATATTACGGTTTCTGTTCCGAGCTATGTGGTAAAGGCCACGGCTTCATGCCTATCGAGGTGATCGCACTTCCGAAGGACGAGTTTGACGCATGGGCAGCGCAAGCAGGCACAGATTACGCCTCGTACCATGAATACAAAGCACATCTTGATACAGAGGCTTCCGTATCTTCATTGAACGAGTAATAAAGAGAATTAAAGAAAAGGACGAAGAGTAATGAACGCAGCAACATCCACAGCTGATGACCATCACGATGATCATGGCCATGACCATAAACCAGGTTTCTTTACACGTTGGTTCATGTCAACAAACCACAAAGATATCGGAACGCTATATCTGATATTCTCTATTCTGGCAGGCCTCATTGGTGGCGGCTTCTCTATGGTTATGAGAGCCGAGCTTCAAGCACCGGAAATGCAGATCATGGTCGACGCAGCAGGTAATCCAGACGGCCACATGTGGAACGTTTTCATTACCGCGCATGGCTTGATCATGGTTTTCTTTGTTGTCATGCCCGGCCTGATTGGTGGTTTTGGTAACTGGTTTGTTCCCCTTCTCATCGGCGCGCCGGATATGGCGTTCCCACGTTTGAACAATATTTCATTCTGGTTGATTGTCCCTGCATTTTTACTATTACTAGCCTCTGCACTGGTTGGCGGTGCGGGTACTGGCTGGACAGTTTATCCACCATTATCAAGTAAACTCGGTCATCCGGGCATGTCTGTTGATTTGGCAATTTTCTCGCTTCACCTTGCTGGTGCCAGCTCTATTCTTGGTGCGGCGAACTTTATTACAACAATCTTCAACATGCGTGCACCGGGAATGACCTTGCATAAAATGCCTCTTTTTGTTTGGGGTATCTTGCTTACATCATTTCTGCTTGTTCTATCACTGCCTGTACTTGGCGGCGCGATTACCATGTTGTTGACCGACCGTAACTTCGGCACATCATTCTTCCGTCCTGAAGGCGGCGGCGATCCAATTTTGTACCAGCACTTGTTCTGGTTCTTCGGACACCCTGAGGTTTACGTTATGATTTTGCCTGCTTTTGGTATTATCAGTCACGTTGTTTCAACATTTGCCAAAAAACCGATCTTTGGTTATCTGGGCATGGCATAT
>JAUILO010000131.1 GCA_030432775.1 Alphaproteobacteria bacterium | reverse complement strand
GAAGGCTGTTGTGACGGTTTAGACTTTTTCATCTTAGACTTTTTCATCGGCATCTTCGTTTAAATCAACAGATTGCATTTCTTTAATCACCATGCCGTAATCAGTGGCAATCTTGGCCAGACCGCCTGTTGCGGTTTCTGCCTGTGTTTCAAACATCCATTTGGTACCTTCACGGAACATATGGCCGACCTGAATAGCTGTGATGTTATTGCCCAGATGTTCTTCATCAAGCGGATAGTGAAATATCTCGCGATCGTTATCTTCATCTGAAATACGGATAAACACATCTCTGACCATACTGAAATTATGGCCTAAAAACTGGTCGTCATAGATACTAAGGACGAAAATAATTTTAAGCGCATCAAAAGGAATCTTAGTAAGTTGGACATGAATGGCTTCGTCATCACCTTCACCGGCGCCTGTACGGCTATCGCCAAGATGTTTGATTGCGCCATCATGAATTTCTGGGTTGTTGTAAAAAACGAAATCTTCATCAACACGGGTTTTGCCGTTGCGATCTAAAAAGAACATGCTCAGATCCATGTCGATTTTATCTTCTTCGATTGCCGCTTGTTCCCAGCCTGCCGAAATTCGTATATTCGCCAGTGACTGATTGCCTCTGGTTAAATCACAAATATCGCCTAGAGAAAGAGAGTTTCGTTTTCCGGCATCCTCACCACGTAAAAAAGGTCTTGGTACTTGATCTTCCGGTTCAAAGCCGCTTGGTGCTTTTGGTGGCGCAGGCGGTTTGGATTGTGGCCCGAACTCATCCTCGGGCGGCAGATTTGTTAGCGCCGGTTCTTGTGGAATCTGTGCCGGCGTTTCATCTATAGCGCCTGTAAGTTCGGCAGGTGGCGGTGTTGTTGTTTGAGGCCCAAACTCATCTTCTGGCGGAAGATTTGTGAACACGGGTTCTTCGGGCGCTTGTTCTGTTTTCTTTTCTTCGCTGCTACCGGCTATGTCCGATGGTAAGGGTGGCTCAGCCATTGATTTTGCTGGCGCGGTCGCATCTGAATCGGCGGGTAATGGCGGCTCTGACATATTCTGTGCGGCTGCCAAGCCTTGTGGCGGGTGCTGTCCGTCAGATGGATTCTGCGCAAAAGGGTCATTGTCTGCAATATCTTCAGCCTCAAATGGTGGAGGGAGATCTTTATCTTTTTTGCCTTCGTCGTCAGTCATAGCTGTGTAGTCCTTTTGGCGATTTTATTATATGAAATACAGTGCATAAATAGTTCCGATATACGCGACGTAACCCATGGTAAATATTACACCGATCGGACGGGTTACCTTCTGGTAGGATAACAGCAGGGCTGTAAACAAAACACTAACGCCAAGAACAACCCAAATATCCAGAGTAACGAGCTGTTTGGCCATATCCATCATGATGATGTCTTTGGTTATCGCTGTTGCTCCTATGATCATCAGTATATTAAAGACGTTCGAGCCGATAATATTACCGATCACCAAATCAAACTGCTTACGCTTGGCGGCAATTAAACAAGTAGATAGCTCGGGCAATGACGTGCCAAAGGCAATAACGCTCAAACCAATTACATCTTCGGGGACACCGATAACGATGGCACTGACCTTTGCGCCACGTACAAGCATTTCTGCGCCAAGGGCTATGAATAATAGGCCAAGGAATAAATATCCGATAGAAACCAGCATATTGGGAAATTCAGGGTTGTCAGGCTCTTCGAATTTGATGGCGCCCTTGCTGGCCATTAAATATTGCCATGAAGTGTATAGAATGAGAGCGCCGAGCATAATAAAGCCTGTTGTCCGGCTGATCTCGCCATAAAGCATAAGCGCAGTGAGTGCCAGTGTGGCAATGATCATCGCGGTTAAATCACGCAGGACATCACGACGCACCACATGCAGGGTAGCAAAGGTGGCTGTTGCGCCGATAACCAGCAATATATTGGCAATATTGGAACCGATGACATTTCCGACAGCAATACCGGGCAGGTGATGGAAGCTTGCGTTCACAGATACAATCAATTCCGGCAGCGATGTACCAAAGGCAACGATTGTAAAGCCGACCAATAGAGGTGAAATGCCGAGTTTTCTGGCGATAAATACAGATGAATCAATAGTCCAGTTGCCACCACGAATTAGTAATACAATCCCGAACCCGAGTGCGCCCAAAGCCAGGATAAAAGCTTCCATTGAAGTCATTTCAAACATATCGAAATATTGCCTTTTTTATATAATTATTAAGTGTATGCACGGAATATGTGCATGATTTGAGTAGTTTATCGTATTTTATACTTTTTGACCATCTGTCCATTGGATGCCAAAACCAAAAGCACGATCCATCTCGGCATGGCCGGGGAAGTATTCTGTGTAATTGGTAACTTTGGCACCATTTCTTACATTCTCTATACCACTAATTGCGCAAACTGAAAGTGCAGAATTCTTAACATCGGGAATAACCATCAGATCATTTTCACCGGGCATATCAATCAGGATTTCTGGTTTGATTTCTGCCCAATGCGGCGCGCCATCATAAATATAGATATATACAAGTATGCGCTTGATTTCAGGCCAGTGCGGGCCGTTGATGAGTATAAATTCATCGTGACCTTCTGTTTTACCGCTGCGTTCATCACCGGAAAGGGAGATATAAGGTTCTTTGTCAAAATTACCGTACATGTCACCGAAAGCCTGAATAGCACCACGTTCGCCATTTTGTAATTCGTATAAACAGCCAATATCCAGATCAATATCGATTGTTTTGGTTTTTTTCATGAGCTTTCCAAGGAATGTTTCATCAGGAATAATTACTTCATCCCATGCTGCGCCGATTTTGATGGTTTCATAGCCATGCTCATGGGGCTGAAAAATGTAAGATTCACCTGTCTTCTTCAGAAACTCGCTCGCCGCTGTAACTCCTTCGATACGGTGGCCGGAAGCACCTTTCGAGTTGCCGTGCCCGGAGAATTTGGCTCGGGATCTTGTAGCCTTGATCATTGAATCTGATGACAAATTATCGCGCGACATTTTATTATCTCCTAAATTAGTGACAGCATGAATCATAACATGGTCTGGAAACGAATGGAATCATTACTGTTTTCATGTCGTGGCATGAAGAACAAGAAATCTATCAATCCGGTTGTCTTAATGGACGGATATGTTATTTTGCATGAAGTTTTTAAGAATTTGACGATCTGCGAAAGGGCTACACAATGGCTTCGTATCAATATGTATATGTAATGAACGGTTTATCCAAAACTTATCCGGGCGGTAAGAAGGTTTTAGAGAATATTACGCTAAGCTTTTTGCCGGGTGCCAAGATTGGTGTGTTGGGTCCTAACGGTGCAGGTAAATCGACATTGATGCGTATTATGGCCGGTGTTGATAAGGATTTCACAGGTGAGGCCTGGGCGGCTGAGGGCGCTAAGGTCGGTTATCTGGAACAAGAGCCAAAGCTGGACAATAGCAAGACTGTTGGCGAGAACGTGCTTGAAGCACTCGGCGAAACCAAAGTTATGATCGACCGTTTTAACGAAATTGGTATTCTTATGGGTGAGCCTGATGCTGATTATGATGCATTAATGGAAGAAATGGGCGAGCTTCAGGAAAAGATTGATGCTGTTGATGGCTGGGATATCGAGCGCACAGTAGAAATTGCGATGGATGCGCTGCGCTGCCCGCCTGCTGATTCAAATATTGATAAATTATCCGGTGGTGAGCGTCGCCGTGTGGCTTTGTGTAAATTATTGCTTGAAAAGCCGGATATGCTTTTGCTCGATGAACCAACCAACCACCTTGATGCTGAAAGTGTGGCGTGGTTACAACGCTTTTTGAAAGAATACAAAGGGACAGTGGTGATGGTAACGCATGACCGTTACTTTCTGGACAATGTCACGGGCTGGATTCTCGAGGTTGATCGCGGCAGCGGCATTCCTTACGAGGGTAATTACTCTGCCTATCTTGAGAAGAAACAAAAACGTATTGAACTTGAAAGCAAACAAGAAGATTCTCGTCAGAAAACACTTCAAAAAGAGCTGGAATGGATACGCCAGACACCTGAAGGTCGTCGTAAAAAATCCAAAGCCCGTATCACTGCATATGATGATTTGTTGAAAGAATCACAAAACCGTACGCAGCGTAATGCACAAATTATTATGGCGCCGCCGCCACGCCTTGGTGATCTTGTAATTCAAACCGAAGGTTTGGGCAAAGGTTTCGAAGAACGTCTCTTGATCGAAGATCTGTCATTTAAATTGCCGCCTGGCGGTATTGTCGGAGTAATCGGGCCAAACGGTGCGGGTAAAACGACATTATTCCGGATGATCACAGGGCAGGAAAAACCGGATACCGGAACGATCCGAGTCGGTGACACGGTGAAACTTGGTTATGTTGATCAAAGCCGTGATTCTCTGGATGCTAATAATACGGTCTGGGAAGAAATTTCCGGCGGTAATGACGTGATCAAGCTGGGTAAGGTTGAAATGCTAAGCCGCGCATATGTGGCTTCGTTTAATTTCCGTAGCACAGACCAACAGAAAAAAGTCGGCGATCTTTCCGGTGGTGAGCGTAACCGTGTTCACTTGGCAAAGATGTTGAAAGAAGAATCCAATGTGCTTCTTCTTGATGAACCGACGAATGATCTGGATACAGAAACTTTATCTGCGCTTGAAGAGGCACTGGAAGTATTTCCGGGCTGTGCCGTTGTTATCTCGCACGATAGAGCATTTCTTGACCGTATAGCGACACATATTCTGGCCTTTGAAGGGAACTCGCAAGTTGTCTGGTTCGAAGGAAATTATGAAGAATATGAAGCCAATTACAAACGCCGCATGGGTGGTGAGGCAGACCAGCCGCATCGCATTAAATATAAACCGCTGCGTAAAGTCGGATAGTATAAAGCCGGATAGTGAAGTGAACGCTTTACTTTTATAGCCCGAAACATCTGCAGCGTTATATATAGCGCTATAGATGATGTTATAGGTGTAGCGTTCTTTGTTGTTTCTGCTTTGTTGACCGATACGGTGTTTGTGAAAGCTGGAATAGCTGGCGTGACAGCCATTGGTTTATTGCTATATATCTTTGTTTTTAAACAATCTTTTTATTATACAAAAAATGGGTTACAATCTGTTTTGGTTGCTGTTGCTTTCGCCGCAGTTTTGCCAATGTGCAAATGTCCGCTTATGATAAAATTTTCTTTATAAAAGGCTTCTTTTTTTGTGCAGTTTCCTTCCTTCCCGTGGATAATACCTAATTTTATCCATTCCCAATGATCAATTGGACGGTTTAGAGTCCAAAATTTAATAAAATTTTATCTATATCGGCGTACTATATTCTTATTGCTAGCTAATAATGGAAAAAAGATAAAAAAGTGAGCGCGGAAAAAAACAATATACTTCAGCCTATTAAGGCGAAAGATGTTATTCACTATATGACCATGCCGGGTGTAGTGCCGCGTGTTCGAGAATTTTTCGGTAGTGGCTTTGGGTTTATCGCGCATCTCATGGCTCTTATTTATGCCGGAACCGGCTTATTGCCAGCCAACCATCCTTATACTCAACATGAAAATATCGGCAGATTTGGTGTGCGGCATGTTGTGGCTGAAGCCGCAAATCGATTGATTATTAAAAAAGATAATATAGATCAGATCATAATTTTCTTTGCGCTATTGGCGGGCTTCATGCTCTTGATAGCGCAAATTGTTATTTTGGTGTTGGGTTTTGTATTTCCAGCAGCAATGGCAGGGCCTCCGGCATTTGTCGGACTATTCCAAACGCCAGATTGTCCGCCTAATGGCGGTACATGTGAAGATATTGCCTTTGCGTTGATGCATAAGGTTTTTGCTATTCCGGGTTTGTTTGATTCAAGCGCGGTTATTCCGCCGCTGAACAATGCTCTGCATAAATTGATCTACTTCTACAACATGGCCATTCTTTTGGTCGGTGTTCTTATCTTTATCTATTACTTGTTCTTGGTGGTTGGTGAAACAGCCATGACGGGCACGCCGTTTGGTCGCCGTTTTAATCATGTATGGGCGCCGCTGCGATTGGTTGTGGCGGTCGGGCTGTTGGTGCCGCTTAATTATGGCTTTAACTCGGCACAATATATTACGTTATTTTCGGCCAGATGGGGGTCTAGTTTTGCGACCAATGCATGGCAACAATTTAATCTGAGTTTGTCCAATGCAAGTGGCGCAGATACGACAACCACAGGTTCACCGCAAAACTCTGCCGGCGATCCGGCGCGTAATAACCTGATTGCACTGGTTAGTGCACCTGATGTTGAACCTGTTGTTAAAATGATGTCAGTTATTCTAACCTGTAAATATGCCTATGAACAAGCCCGCAAGGAAGATTGGGACGGCTCAGGTAAAACGATTGAGCCATACTGGGTATTTAGTGGTGAGAATGCTACTAGCGGTAATGCTGAAAATTTATCTGTGCAGGATAGTGGGAGTTTTGCTGCGGCCAAGACATGGTATGAGGATCGCGGGCATGATATTTCAATAGTATATGGTGCAAAAGATGCGACAAACTATACAACAGATAAAGGTCAGGTGCGTCCGTTCTGTGGAGAGATCAAGGTTGCTGTATTTGATACAGAGAACGCAGGGTCAGAGACAATACAGGAAGCTTATTATAATCTGATCAACAATTTATGGACGGATGATCGTTTGATTAAGCTTGCCGAGCGTATTGTGGCAAAGAACTTTCTGGATGATGATGAATCTGCTTGTGACGTAACGATCCCAGGATATACAGGTGATGATTGTGGCGGCAGCGTCAATACGGAAGCATTATTACCTGATCCAAAATGGCAACGCGGGACAATTG
>JAUILO010000130.1 GCA_030432775.1 Alphaproteobacteria bacterium | reverse complement strand
CTCGCCACTTTGTATGTTTTCGGCACATTGGAATAATATACGGTTGAGCTGAATGGCTATCGTGTATTGTTCCTTGCTTAGATATTGGTTGCGTGAAGACAGGGCAAGACCTTCGGGGTCACGCACAATAGGCGCACCGATAATTTGTGTCGGAATGTTCAGGTCGGTTGTCATGCGGCGAATAAGTTGTAATTGCTGATAATCTTTTTCACCAAAAACAGCAATATCGGCCATAACTTGTAACAGCAACTTACACACGATAATCGCAACACCATCAAAAAAGCCCGGACGACATGTATGTTCCATATCTTCGATCACAGAAGATCGTATATGGATTTTTGTGCCAAAGCCCTCCGGATACATTTCCTGTACAGATGGTGCAAAAACAACGTTACAGCCTAGCGATGCCAGTTTTTCAACATCTTGGTCCAGCGTGCGCGGATATGTATCAAAATCCTCATGCGGGGCGAATTGTTCGGGATTGACGAAAATACTGCTGACGGTGAAATCGGCATGTTCTTGCGCTTTACCAATAAGGGAGAGATGCCCGTCATGCAACGCGCCCATTGTAGGCACGAAGCCGATTGTGTTACCGTCTTTGCGTGCTGCATTTACCAATGCGCGCAATTCATCAACCGTATGTACGACAGCAGGTTGCTGCGCATTGTTTACGTTTTTTGTAATATTTGAATCTTGTGTCATGAATCCGTTTTTAAAGGAAAATTAGTCAGAAAGAAAGGTTACATTTCCCTGTTGTAGTTTTTCAGGAAAATATAAATCTTCTGATCTGATTTTGATCAATTCATCATCATCGGAAATTTTCTCAGTTACTATGCGTTTGGCTTGTTTGCGGATTGTTTTTTCGAACAAATCTCGGACGCCGCGGGCATTGGAAATAGAGAGGTGACCGCCGGAAAGCTGTTTTTTCAAAGTTGTCTGTAATAAGGTTTTAGCACCTTCGGTGAGTTCATATGCATGATCTTCGCAAAGCTTGCCAAATACCCGGACCAATTCATCTGCCTGAAACGGATCAAATTCAATAACAGAAGAAAATCTGGATTTAAACCCAGTATTGGATGAAAGGAATTTTTTCATCTCATCCGTATATCCTGCGGCGATCACAACCATACGGCCGCGTTCGTCTTCCATTCTTTTCAGTAATGTTGAAATGGCTTCGGGGCCAAAATCCCATTCGGCTGAATATTGCGTAAGCGAGTAGGCTTCATCAATGAATAAAACGCCATCCATCGCAGAATCCAGAACGCGTTTTGTCTTTTGGGCTGTTTCGCCAATATATTCACCGACAAGACCGGATCTATCGACCTCTACGACATGACCAGATTCAAGATAACCCAAACCGGTTAGAATCTGACCGAGTAATTTGGCGACTGTGGTTTTACCTGTGCCAGGCGGGCCCATGAACACGGCATGCATTGAAATAGGCGCGTTCGGAAGACCTTTGGCTTCACGCATACATTGCATTTGTGCAAGATAGACAAGGTTGCGGATTTCCTTTTTCACGTTTTTTAGACCAATCAGCTCATCCAGCGGCTTAAGCAGGTCTTCGACCTCATCTTGCGATAAAGGCTCTCTTACCTTCTTTTTGGCTTTGGAGAATGGCGCGAGTGGCGAAGATTGATCGCCGCGACCTGTGCTTTTGAATTGTGTGCCTTCATGCTGCTGTCCGGCGGTTGGCTGGAAATGCGTAAAAGGAGACATGTTGTCTTCGATAAAAGACGCCATATCCATTGTTTTAATATTACGTTCTGCATCAATCCAGTCTTCTGCGTCTATGCAGCCGTTTTTCGATGCTTGTTCGATGAGTTTAAAGCCCTTGATGCGGTCTTGATCAACGCCATGACCTTCAAAGTAACAGCGTCCAATCCAGAACATCAGTGAGGCTTGCAATGCTTTTTCGCGCTCTGTTTTAAAATTGATGGTGTCCATCGCTTTGTTGAATAACTCGAATGCTTTTGTCGGGTTTTTAGCCAGTGCGAGCCCCTTATAGCGCATGATGCCCTGAATGAGATGTCCGTGAGGAGAACCTTTTTCAACGGCTTGTTCGGCGTAGAACAGAGCGCGGTCCATATCTTTGGTTTCGCCCTGACCTTCGAAATACATGCGCGATAACTGGTAATCAGCATAACCATTACCTTTTTCAGAGGCCTTGCGATACATCTGGTAGGCGCGTGAGAAACGGAAGTCCTTGGGTTCGAGAATATCGATTTGACCGCAATAAATATCTCCCAGATATGATAACGCCAGTGCATGATCTAGATCGGCGGCTTTTTGCAGGTAATCCATACCCTTTTCAACATCTTTTTCAAAACCATGTTGGGCGCGGACGATGGACCAGCCAAGCCACTGCATAGCGTCGGCGTTCTGGTCTTCATTAGCCATTTTTTCGATGTCTTTGATAAGCTCGAGTGCCTGCTCTTTATCGCTGTCCGAATTGCCCTCAAATAATTCTTCCACATGTCTGCGCACGTCAAAGAAGCTCACGCGTGTTTGTGAAAGATTGGGAGTAAGATCCTGTTCCGGATCCTGATTATTTTCTTCGGTCATGAAGGTCTCACAGCTCTATTGTTTGCGCTCTCTTGTTTGCTTTCGAGAGGTATATTGTCGTCGGTATCCTATATTATGGCATAGTTTTTAACAGGAAGTAAAAGTAATGTTGCGGCACGGGGTAAACTATTTGTCGTGATATGGAAATAATCCGTTTGACTATTCGCATGACAGTGTTGTTTATTACGCATAGCAGGAGGTTGCTATGAAACAAAAAGATGTAGTGAAATTGTTATTAGCATGCGGATTTGAAGAGGCATCACGCCCGGGTAATCCGCATTTACAGTTTAAAAAGGATGGCATAGCGGATTTGGTCACTGTGCCCGGGTCTCATAATGTGAAGGAAATTCCTGTTGGCACTTTGTCCGAGATAGCCAGACGTTCACAGTTACAAGAAGAGTTCAAAGCCGTGCAAAATGGCAAAAAGATCAAATCTTTGGCGAAGGAATGGCGTCAGGGACAAGCGCAATCTGCGCCAGATACGCAACAGCAACTCGCGCATGCAGGCGGCGGATCGGGGCCATTTGCACATCGATCAAACGGCTAGTTTTACGGGCTAAGCCATGTAGGCAGATTTTATTAGAAATTTGCCGCTTCTAGTTCCATTAATGATTGTGCGCCGGACATAACGGTTTTAAAGCGTGAATCCGTTTCAGGCAGAAGTTTCTGGAAGAAGAAACGGGCGGTTTTGATTTTAGTTTCATAAAATTCCTCTTTGCCGTCTGCCCCGTCTTTGAGTTGCTCCTGGGCTTTTTGCGCCATTTGGATCCACATAAATCCGAGTGACACAAGGGCCAGCATCCGCAGGTAATCAACAGAGGCCGCGCCTGCCTCGTTCGGGTCTTTCAAACCTTTTTGCGCGATGGTTGCGGTTGCTTGCTGTAGTTTGGCAAACGCCTTTGCAAGCGGGAATATAAATTCCTGCAGTTCTTCATTGGCTTGATTGGCTTCGATATATTCGGACACGGGGTGGAAGAAGCGTCGTAATAAACGGCCAAAGCCAACGCTCATTTTCCGGCCAACCAGATCAAGCGCCTGAATACCGTTTGTTCCTTCGTAAATCTGGGCGATACGCGCATCGCGTACATATTGCTCTACGCCATATTCGCGGATAAAGCCATGGCCGCCATGTACTTGGACGGCGTGGTTGGCTATCTCTGAGCCCATATCTGTCAGGTAAGCTTTTAAAACAGGTGTTAATAAGGCGACCAGATCATCGGCTTCCTGTTTCTTTGCTTCGTCCTGATGTTTTTCGGCGATATCCAGATTCATTCCGACCCATAATGCCAAAGCTCTGCCACCTTCGGTCACGGCCTTGCCAGTTAAAAGCATGCGGCGTACATCCGGATGCACAATAATTGGGTCAGCCGGTTTTTCCGGGTTCTTTGCACCGTCAAGCGCACGCATTTGCAAACGATCTTTGGCGTAGGCTACGGCGTTTTGGTATGACACCGTAGCCATGCCCAGTCCTTGCATGGCTACGCCAAGACGTGCGGCGTTCATCATTGTAAACATAGCCTTCAGGCCTTTATGCGGCTCGCCCAAAAGCCAGCCTTTTGCATCTTCAAAGTTCATGACACATGTTGAGTTGCCGTGAATGCCCATTTTGTGTTCGATCGAACCACATGATACGCCATTACGCTCGCCGGATACCCAGTTGCCATTTTCTTCTTTAGGCAGGAATTTTGGCACGATAAACAAAGAGATCCCCTTGGCACCTTCCGGCGCATCGGGAAGTTTTGCCAGCACTAGGTGGATAATATTATCGGTCAGGTCGTGTTCCCCTGCGGAAATGAATATCTTTGTACCTGTAATTTTGTATGAACCATCGTCTTCCGGTAATGCTTTGGTTTTGATCAATCCAAGATCTGTACCACAATGCGGCTCTGTCAGGTTCATAGTGCCAGACCATGTGCCTTCAACGATTTTTGGCAGGTACAGTTCTTTTTGCTCGTCGGTGCCGTGAATATGTATAGCATCATATGCGCCTTGCGATAGACCGGGGTACATCCCGAGCGACATATTGGCAGAGCTGATGAGTTCTTGCATGGTGAAGTTCACAAGGTGCGGTAACCCCATGCCTCCATAATCTGTGTCCGCGGAAAGGCCAATCCAGCCGTTTTCGGTGAAGATATCATAGGCTTCTTTGAAGCCTTTTGGCGTACGAACGACACCGTTTTCGTAATGACAACCTTCTTCATCGCCGGATTGATTGAGCGGGAATAATACCTGCTCACACATTTTGCCGCCTTCTTCCAGTATTTGTTCCACCAGATCACGCGTTGCGTCTTCATAGCCAGAAATGCTTGTTAGTGACTCACTATCCAGTAATTCATACAGGATGAATTTGATATCTTCGATAGGGGCATTATAGATTGGCATGAGGTGATCTCCGTCTTGAGTTCAATGATGTTTATATTACCAATATAGAACATATTCGTTAAGCGAGTATCTATATGGCGCAAATTTTTAGTCGATATATTCGGTGTTTATTGTATCCGTTTATGATTGTCTTTTCTTGATGTTTTTTAAGGTAATCTCACGTCTCTTATTGTGCGGCGCATTAATTGCGGTCCTTTTCGATCATATCGCGCAAAGCATCCGCAAGATCGCCTTTATCCATTTCTTGTAATATGTCACGGGCTTGTTGTGCCGGTGATCCTTTGGGTAATCTGTATTCACCGCTGATGTGAATCGGCTCTTGCTTTGCGGGGGAACGGTGGTCGGGCGGCGGAAGCTGGTCATGCATGGCTTCAAGCATGGTGGTAAGTTTTTTCAGATTTTCTTCACCGATAGATTCACGTGCTTGCCGCGCATTGGCAAGTGCCTGCGCGCGTATATCTTCACTGCTTTGTTTCTTGTTATTTGGGGGGCTATCGTTCGATTTTTTCTTAGAAGATGTCTTTGATTTATCTTTATTCCATCCAAACATATGAACCTGCTTCAACTCTATTTGTTCTATTATAAGGATAATATGAGTAGGGGTAAAAAGACAGGTTAAATCCGCTTTTCTTTTTCTTGCATAGCTAGGTATGCCTGATTATCGACCGCGCTGTGCAGTTCGGTTTGATCCATTTCGCTTTGAATGGCAGCTTTGGATACCTCATATGATGCGTCTTCTTGTGCTTTATTGCGTTTGATAAACTCGCCGGTGAATAATGTATAAATACCTGCCATGACCAATGCGCCGCCGATAATCGTATGGGTCGATATATCATTCTTGCCGAATAGGAAATATATAACCACAGGAATAAAGACGGGGTAGGCTACTTCGGCGAAGGCTGCGTAGGTTGCTGAGATATTCTGTGTTGAATAAACCACGATAAAGTCGGCAACACGGGCGGTTAAGACCACCATTATTACGGCAAACAGTAATTTTTTATTCAGCAGAGGTTTTAGATCTACGCCTGATCCACCCAGCGCTGGAATGATAAACAGGGCTGTGGCAACACCGGCGGTACTTGTGACAAATGTAAGAGTGGCGACAGAAACGCTACCGAGGCTCTCGTCCATATAGGCATAACAGATTGCCCATAAAATACTGGCCATAAACGGTATGAGATATAACATAGTGCCCCCTTGATTTAAGAGTTATGTTAATCCATAAAGGTTTATGAAGCGTTAAAATTTTTATGTAAATTTAATGTCCTAGTTACGGAGCGGCTTTCCCTTGCTGAGCATGTGTTCTATGCGTGCCATCGTGCCCTCGGCCTTGACCAGATCACCAAAGATACGCAGCTCTAGATTAAGAATATCTTGTTCGCTCATTGTTTTGGTGAAATCTGCTTTTTCGCCGCCTGAAAGGATGGTCGCCAGATGACCTGATAAAACAACATCGTAAGGCGTTGCAACGCCGGCTTTATGCATATCGGCAACCGCCATATCCAAAGCTGTTTTACCGGTTGGGCCGGGAAGGCGTAAATCTTCTACAGGCTCAGGCGCGGTATAATCCTTTGATAGTGCGATGGCTTTTTGTTTGGCGTCATATAATAAGCGGTCACGGTTCATGGTGATACCGTCAGTATCTCTGAAGTAACCAATATCCTTGGCTTCGGCTGCAGATTTTGCGACTGTTGCCGTGCCAATTGTTTCGAATGCCTTACGTGTTGCAACCATCGGGCTGTTGGCTGGTGAGAACCAAGTGCTTTTTGCGTCTTTGGTGTTGTCTTTGAACTGTTTGGCTTCACGTTCACGGAAGCGCAAAATCATTTCTTTACAACCGCCCCATCCCGGAACAAGTCCCACACCAACCTCGACAAGTC
>JAUILO010000129.1 GCA_030432775.1 Alphaproteobacteria bacterium | reverse complement strand
TGAAAAAGCGGTATCCGAGGTCACCGGATTACAAGGTTATGATCTGAAGAAAATTATGCGTACGGGTACTGTAGCAACGGTTGATGATCGAAACTGGGAGCTGCGAAAAGCCATACGCAATAATATCCGTCTCAGCCAAAGCCGTGCCATTGCACTTGATATGGAATCTGGCACAGTTGCGGCAAATGGTTTCAGGTTCCGCGTTCCATATGGCACGCTTTTATGCGTATCGGATAAACCTTTGCATGGTCAGTTAAAGCTGCCCGGTATGGCAGAGACTTTCTATAGGCAGCGCGTTGATCAGCATTTGCAAATCGGTTTGCTGACAATGACCATTTTGCGTGATTTAGGGCCGGCCAAGCTACATAGCCGTAAATTACGAAGCTTTAACGAAGTCGCGTTCCAGTAATTTTCTGTAATTATAGGTATTTATAGATATCCAGATACAAAAATAGCGCCATTAAGGCGCTATTTTTAATATCTTGAATTTGTTGTGCCTCAAAGCAGATTAGACAGAAATGTCAATAATACTGCCGCGCTCTGCCTCTGAATTGCCTTCTTGGGCGGCGCTTAGCTGGAATTGCACGTCTTCTTCTTGTCTTTGTAGTTCTCTTGAGGAGGACTCTGTTTCATTCACAGAAGCACTGACTTCCTGTGTTTGCTGTATTTCATTGCTACTCTGGTCTTGTTCCTGAGTGCTAAGAGGTTGGCGCTCTTCACTGTTTTGTCTTTGTTGAACTTGTGTCGAGTTCGTATTCAGTGGTTGCGCAACAGCTGTGTTGATAATTCCGACCATTTCTTTTTACCCTTTGGTGATTGGCCCCTAGTAATAATTGGCTGTTTCAGCTCATATATCAGCTCATTCTTGGGCTATATTATTACTTTCTATAGTAAATGAAAAGGATTAAGAAAACCTTATAGGTATCATAATACTCCGTATTGTTTTTATGTTCTTATTTTTTATGTTGCAGCGCAACTTTTTTGTCAAATTTTTTGTTCTATTAGAAGCTGTTAATACAATAGTAACTATTTGGGATTAGAATTACAATTAAGGGTCGGCGAAAACTTTCCCGATGATTTGGGGACTTTTTTCTGATTAATAATAAAAAGAAAAGAAGAGTAAATAATAAAATCTTCAATTCGAAGTGTTCTAAAGCGGATTAATATTGGGTACAAAACAACAACCGTATAGAAAGATTGCGGGGTTATACGGCTATGGATCTACGTATCCTGGATAAGTCGCCACATGTGGCATCATTACTGGTGCGACTGTACGATAGTCATAAATTGTATGGATTACTCGAGGAGGGTAAGCCACAAGCAAGACAAGGGCTGGCGCATGCAGTTGCAGAGTTGTTCGAAACTGAGCTATCAGTTCGCGAAGAAGAAGTACTGAGTGATGTTCTGATTGGCCTCATGCGTAAAGCAGAGCTAGAGCTACGATATGCATTATCGGTGAAGCTTTCGGCTATGGATACAGTTCCCTTACGTCTGGTTCTCCATTTAGCAAATGATGAAATAAAAGTTGCGTCTCCGTTATTGGAGGCAAGCGAAGTCCTAAGTGATATGGACTTAATCTATATCGTCAAATCCCAAGGTCCTGAATACTGGCAGGCAATCGCCAAGCGCCACAGCCTCGGTGACGATTTGATTAATGTGCTTGCTGATACGAATGATGTGGGGACAGCGGTTAATTTGTCTGAAAATGAGCGTGTTACGCTAACCGAGCATGCGGTGAATGTGCTAGGCGAGCTTGCCAAAAGCAATGAAGAGGTGGCAGGGCCGTTATTACAGCGCGCCGAGCTTCCTGTAGAACTTGCACGTGCCATTCATGAACATGTCGCCGGAGAAATGCGCGAATATATCGATGTACATTTTCAGGACGCAGCGCCTATCGAGATAGATATGGTCGTTGAGCAGGTGATACACGAACAGGCACCTGATTATACAGGTATGAAATTCCTGCCCTCACGCAAAGTGATCAATCAGGTGGCTGAAGATAAAAGACGTGGCTTTATTGATATGGATTTAATGGTTCATACGCTGCAAAAAGGTGATATTCCGCGTTTTATCGCGCAGTTCTCTGCCTATACCGGAATTTCACTGGGTAAAGTGCATGATTTCATTATGCAGTCATGTCCGAAAGGTTTGGCGATAGCGTGTAAAGCCTACAAAATGCAAAAAACAGATTTCTCGCGCGTTTACTTGCTGACGCATCGCGCGCGCTCATCAATGTCGCATATTAATCAAAGCGATATGATGAAGATGATGGATTACTTTGACGGTATCAAAACAGATATTGCAGAGAAGATCGTGAGCCGGACTGTAAGGCGGCAGACTTAATCGGCTTTTACGTGTTACGGTACTAAAAAACCTCACTTTGGGAAGCCATAGTGAGGTTTTTTAGTGTTTGATACGGTTTGCATTAGGCTATTTTGAACCGCGCGTATTGAATTACGCGTACGCGTATGCGAGCGTAATGCTTAAGCTGCTTTTTTATTGGCAGTCAGTGCCGCAACGCCCGGAAGTGTTTTGCCTTCCAGCCATTCTAAGAATGCACCGCCTGCAGTAGAGATATAGGTAAAATCTCTTGCTACACCGGCGTTTTCAAGGGCTGAAACTGTGTCTCCGCCACCTGCAACACTCACAAGCTGTCCTGATTTTGTAAGCTCGGCAACCGTTTGTGCTACGGCGTTTGTGCCTTTATCAAATGGTTTGAGTTCAAAAACGCCAAGCGGGCCGTTCCAAAGAATGGTTTTACAGCTTTTAAGTGTTTCCTGAACAAAGGCAACGGATTGTGGGCCTGCATCAACAGAACCTTGATCCGGAGCAAAACCATCGCGCTGTACAACAACGTGAGGTGCGTTTGCAACAAGATCACCGGAAATTACAGTGATATCGCGTGGCAGGATAATTTCACAGCCATGTTCTTTTGCTGTGTTGAAAATGCGTGTGGCTTCGTCCGCCATGTCTTTTTCACAAAGTGAATCGCCAATATCGGTACCTTGTGAATACATGAATGTATTGGCCATGCCGCCACCAAGAACAAGATAATCTACTTTCTTAACAATATTGTTTAACACACTGAGTTTAGTGGATACTTTTGCGCCACCAACAAGCGCCATAACTGGGCGTTCCGGACTTTCAAGTGCCTCGTTTAATGCGTTTAGCTCGGCGCTCATAAGAAAGCCCGCACCAGTTGGAAGTATATGCGCCAGACCTTCGGTTGACGCATGAGCCCGGTGGGATGTTGAAAAAGCATCGTTAATGTAAATATCACCGGCTGCGGCGAGCTGGGCTGTGAATTCAGCATCATTGGCCTCTTCGCCCGGATAAAAACGGACATTTTCAAGCAAGGTGAAATCGCCATTATTCATTTTATCGACAGCTTTATTGACTGTGTCACCGATACAATCATCGGCAAAGTTTACATCAACGCCCCATTGTGTTGTGAGAACAGGCGCAAGAAACGCCAAAGAAAAATCAGGGTTTTTCTGTCCTTTCGGGCGGCCATAATGCGACAAGATCAATGTTTTTGCGCCCTGTTTTTGTAGGTAATGAACAGTAGTCTGTAAACGGTCAATTCTTGTTGTGTCAGATACTTCGCCCTTCTGAACAGGGACGTTCAGATCAGCGCGTAGCAGGACAGTTTTACCTTCAAGGTCGAATTCTTCTATTGTTTTAAAATCGCTCATAATATCCTCGTTTATATTCGTTTGTATTCGTTTATAATTGTCTCGTTATCGTTTTGGCGTTCTCCGTTGCCTCGATCAAACGTGACCTGATAGCTGGATCGAGCGCTGAATGACCGCCGTCTGGAACAATGATGTAATCCGCTTCCGGCCAGCTTTGGTGCAGCTTGTGCGCCGTTACCAGCGGGCTGATCATATCATATCTTCCATGGATGATGGTTGTCGGGATGGCGCGGATCTGATCTATGCCGTTCAGAAGGCTTTTTTCCGGCGAAATTGTTTCATTTTTGAAGTAGTAAGCTTCGATCTTTGCCATCGAAAGTGCGTACTCCTTTTGTTCGTCAGATGTAATGGTGTCGTAGTTTGGAATAAGTGAAACACAGGCTGCTTCATATAAACACCATGAAACAGCAGCCTTCATTTGCTCTTTCCGGTCGTCATCATTCATCAGCGTTTCATAGTAATAATTCAGAATATCGTCTTTTCTATTCTCAGGTACGATTTCTGCAAATTGCTCCCACGCTTCGGGAAATGTATTGCGCGTACCATATATGAACCAGTTAATTTCGTGTTCTTCCATTAAAAAGATACTGCGTAAAATAAGACTGAGACATTCGTTCGGGTGCTGCTGCGCATATGAAAGAGCCAGCGTGCTTCCCCATGAGCCGCCAAATATGTGCCATTTTTCAATGCGTAGTTTATTTCTGAGCTTTTCTATGTCTTCGAGAAGATAGGGAATTGTATTATTTTCAAGTCCGCCATGTGGTTGTGATTTTCCTGCACCGCGCTGATCATATAAAATGATCCGGTAATAATCAGGGTCAAAGAATCGGCGATGAAGCGGGGAAGATCCTTCGCCAGGTCCGCCATGAAGTAAAAGCACAGGAACACCGTCTGGATTGCCGCTTTGTTCCCAATACAAGCTATGCGTATCGTCTACATCAAGAAAACCGGTGGAATATGGAGAGATCTCAGGGAAAAGGTCGAGCAGGTGATCTTCACGTTCCAAGCCGATCGGTGAGATGCCTTCCTGCGAGTTATACTTGTCTTTATTGGGCATTTTTATTGTACGCCTTCATCTGTTTACAATTTGGACATTACAATAGTCTTGTTTTTTCGCTATGGCAACATTTCTGATGGCTCATTATGGATGATTTCCAGCCATATTGGCGCCATTAAATTCACATAGGGGCCGTTATAGTTTTCAACCCAGCCGCGCACTCTTATGTTTTTCCCGCTTATGGATAGCAAATCAATGCCTCTTTTACTGAACGCGCGTCTGACCTGACTTTCAATGCCAATGGTGAAATCATTACGCCAATTATCACCAAAATTCATATAGATCTTGTTTTGTGCTGTGCCAATTGTTTTTATCTGCCCTTCGATAATTCCCCAGTGGCCAATGGCTTGTTCAGCAGTTTGCGGGGTTAATACGGCATAGGCGGGGTCAGCCCACAAGCCTGTTTTTTCTTCTCTTGCGGCGTTTTCAAGCGCCATTAATTCTTCTGCGGTTTCTGTGTTGTTGATAGACGGGCGTACACGGGCAATTCCATTTGCGACAAAAAAGCCCTGTATCCATAAATTATCATCGCGGCGAACAAGGTGAACAAGCTTATAACCCATGCGGTTGGTGTATCCGTTGGCCTTTTTGTCTTGTTTTTGGTAATACCGCACTTGCTTGTTTAGTAACATATCAATCATCATCTCGTGCGCATGAACGCTTAAAGGGCCGCTGTCATAAATATCAAAATCCGGAAAATCGATACTGGTGAGCTGAACGATGTGTTTGTGGTCTATTTCAAGGCGAAGCGGGTCGATCACTTTGGTGACTGTGCCAAGGCCGGATTGCGTTAAGCCGTGTATCTGTGTCTTTTGAGGGTGGATAAGGGGCTTTTGTGTGCTTTGCGGCTCTTCCTGTGCGATGGCCGGTGTGCTAAAAAGGCAGGATATGAATATAACAAGCGTGAATAAAATTCTCATGATAGGTAGCAATGTGCAGATATTCCGGCAAGCAAGCAAGTATTCTTGTGCGCTTTTCGTCATTTTATTTTCACTGTTGTTTTTAACGGCCTGTTCAACCAATCCCGCAACAGGCGCAAAGCAGTTCACAGCCCTTATGTCTCCGGCGCAAGAGCAGCAGGTTGGCGCGCAAGAACATCAAAATATCGCCAAGACCTATCAAATTCAGGAGACAGGATATCCGGTTCAGGATTACGTGCGTTCGGTTGGCAATGTTGTTGCCAAAAATACCGAGCGTCCGGATGTACGTTACAAGTTTTATGTTCTGGATACGCCGGATGTTAATGCATTCGCACTGCCGGGCGGGTATGTCTATGTCACGCGCGGGTTGCTGGCTTATGCCAATAGCGAAGCCGAACTTGCCGGTGTGCTGGGGCATGAAATTGGTCACATTACCGCCCGTCATTCCGCTGAACGATATTCGCGCGCTGTGTTGACTTCGCTTGGCGCGGCTGTTGTTTCTGCTGCACTTGATAGCTCTACGGCTTCACAGGCCTTGGGCGTGGGATCTGATCTATATATCAAATCATATTCCAGAGGGCAGGAACATGAAGCAGATCAGCTTGGTATTCGATATCTTTACCGTAATGGTTATGACCCGATGGCAATGTCGAGTTTTCTGACAAATTTGAATGCCCACACAAAACTTGAAAATTTGGTGCAGGGACGGGGTGATGGCCGCGAGGTTGATAATTATTTCTCGACCCACCCGCAAACCGGCGACAGAATTAACCAGACCATTGCGCAGGCAGGCCAGTATGGCCGCGGCGCTGATAAAGTGGGCCGTATTCCGTATTTAAAAGCCATTGATGGCATTGTTTATGGTGATAGTGCGCGTGAGGGTTTTTTACGGGATCATCAATTTATTCATCCCGATATCGGTTTTACCTTTGAAATTCCTGACGGATTTACGCTGTTAAATCAAAAAACACAGATCGTGGCGAGCCATTCGAACGGCACCGTCATTATTGTAGATTCTGCGAGCAACCCCAACAGTATCAGTGCGTATAATTTTTTGCGCGAAGTCTGGATGAAAGGCGAAACCGTTGATAATCCTGAACGTGTAACCGTAAACGGTATGAATGCGGCTACGGCATCATTTCAGGGGAAGGTGAATGGGCGTAATGCAACAGT
>JAUILO010000128.1 GCA_030432775.1 Alphaproteobacteria bacterium | reverse complement strand
AAGCGCGCGCGGCCCTACCCAGTTCGGGTCAGCGGGTGCGGGGAAGGCCACATGCGCCCTCCAGGGGATCAAACCGGGCGCTCATGGAGGCCACCCACACCCCGCAAAGCGGGTTTGTATTTTTTCATATATATCAATTTGTTAAACTGAGTGCCCATTTTGTCATTTTGATGAATTGGGCATGTTTTTTTAAGACTTTCTTTACGAATTTAGGGGCATTCTGGAAGGGTAAGGGGTGATCCATTATGGGGATCCGTGTATAATATGTTCGTCTTGGCAGGAGCAATTTTCTTTTGTTCTGGTTTGAGGCGTTCTTATTTTGTGTATTCAATAAAACATTTAGGAGATGAATATGACACATCAAAACCAAAGAGATTGTCGTGATTCAGGTTTTACACTTGTCGAACTTGCGATCGTGATGATTATTATCGGCCTTCTTATCGGGGGTATTCTTAAAGGGCAAGAACTTATTGCTAACGCGCAGGTTGCTGCAACAGTAGCACAAGCAAAGGGTGTGGATGCAGCGACATCAACATTCCGCGATTCGTATAATGCTCTTCCAGGCGACATCAACAACGCTAACGCGCGTCTACCAGGTTGTGCGGCTAACGCTGTATGTGCGGCTGCTATTGGTAACGGTGATGGTATTATCGGTGCTGCAGGTACTAACTTTGCTGCGGCGACTGCTGCTGGTACAGAAAACAACCGTGCATGGATCCACCTAAACTTTGCTGATCTTGTATCAGGTGTTGATGGTTCTGGTAACGCTGTTGTTGGTCAGGGTATTCCTGCTGCTCCTTCAGGTGGCGGTCTTTCAATCGGTTTCTTCGCCGGTGGTGCTGCTCTAGGTCTTAACCCGGCTGCTCGTGGTGGTCACTACTTGTTCATCACAACTCCAGCGAATACTTCTGGCGCTCTGAACGCTTCTGAAGCTGCACGTGTTGATCGTAAGATGGATGACGGCGCTGCTACAAGTGGTTCAGTATTCGGTCAAACAGTTGGTGCTGCGTGTAACGCTGGTACAGACTATGACGAAGCGAATAACCCAGAGTCTTGTGACCTTGCTATTCGTATCCAAGGCTAATAGCCAGGAAGAGGTTATCTCATAATCTCTCGGATATAATAAAGAATTCAAAAGGCCCTGCATTCGCAGGGCCTTTTTCTTTTCTTGTGTCTTATTGCTCTTTTGTAAAGCGGCAGCTCTATCAGCTCTTATGGTTGTTGTTATCAAGCAGCGCTTTGACTTTGCAGTGGCTGCGCCGATAGGCGTTCCACTAGAATATCGCCCATTTCACTTGTTGATACCTGTTTACAGCCATCGGCCATAATATCAGCTGTGCGAATACCGCTATTGAGTACATTTTGCACCGCTTGTTCCAGATGATCAGCCAGATCGCCGCGATTAAATGAATAACGTAGTGCCATAGAAAAGCTCAATATGCTGGCAAGCGGGTTGGCTTTACCTTGTCCGGCAATATCCGGCGCAGAGCCGTGTACGGGCTCGTATAGCGCGTTACAAATACCTGTGCCGGACATGCCAAGGGATGCTGATGGTAACATCCCCAGTGAACCTGTCAGCATGGCTGCTTCATCGGATAAAATGTCACCAAATAAGTTATCTGTTACAATTACATCAAATTGTGAAGGGTTGCGCAGTAATTGCATCGCGCAATTATCTGCATACATATGCGATAATTCAACATCGGAGAATTCTGCGGCATGCAGCGCGCTCATATCTTCGCGCCATAACTTACCACTTTCCATCACATTGGCTTTTTCACAGGAACAAACCCTATTGGACCTTTTCTTGGCCAAATCAAAAGCAATGCGCCCAACGCGCTCGATCTCGCTAGTTGTGTATACTTGCGTATTCACGCCGCGTCTTTGTCCGTTACCAAGGTCTTCAATGCCGCGGGGCTCGCCGAAATATACGCCGCCAGTCAGTTCACGCACAATGAGTATATCAAGACCGCGTACGACCTCTTCTTTGAGTGTGGAGGCTTCTATGAGCGCGTCAAATACAATAGCGGGGCGTAAATTGGCAAAAAGGTCTAGTTCCTTACGAATGCGCAAAAGTCCGGCTTCCGGACGAATGTTGTAATCGACATTGTCCCATTTCGGGCCGCCTACTGCGCCAAGCAATACAGCATCCGCTTTCTTGCATTTTTCCAGTGTTTCATCGGAAAAAGGTACGCCATAGGCATCAATAGCTGCACCACCAACAAGATCTTCCTGTATATCAAATTCTATATCTGCATTTTCCTGCAGCCATGAAATAACTTTTTTAACTTCGCTCATTGCTTCAGGGCCGATGCCATCACCGGGCAATATCATAAGAGAATAGGGCATTGCTGTTCCTCGTCTTCGGTTTATCGTTCTTTTATCAATTATTGTTTTATGTTTGTAAGCGGAACTTACTCTGTATCAAAAGCGGCAATGTTGCAAGCCCTGCGATCGCCGTATAGCACAGTAACCCTAGTGTTATTGTTTCAAGTGGTACGGCCTGGTCGAATAAATTACCCATAACAGGCGGCATGAGCGCGGTTGAGAAAACCATTAACATCATGACGAGAGCTTTGATACTGCCAAGGTGCTTTGTGCCGTACATTTCTGCCCAAATGGCAATAGATGCGGCCACCAAAAAGCCGTTACTGATGCCGTTAAAGAACATGAATAGCGGGGCGACGGCCGGATGGCTTGAATATGTCAGTATGCCAAGCGCAATACACATGAAGATCGAGATCATCGGCAGAAGCCGTGTACTGCCGAAACGGTCAACAAGAACACCGGATATCAGGCAGAATACAGTAACGGTCAGTGCCTGAAGTCCCATGAACTGCGCCAGAAATGTATCTTCCCAGCCTTTGGCGAGTGATACATTTTTAATGTAAAATAATATACCCGTACCAATCAATGGTCCGGATAAAAGCACCGGCATGGTTAGATAAAAGCGAATATCGGTTAAAACCTTGCCTTGTGTCCATTCTTTTAATGGTAATCCGCCGGTTATTGCGTTCTGGCTATCGGTTTTTTGCTGCTCTGAGAGCAGCCAGCTATCGTGACGGTCGCGGTGGTCGTGCAATAGCCACAAGATTAACGGAAATACCGGAAATAAAATAAGAGCGCCAAAAACAACCCAGCTTTGCTTCCAGCCAATAACGTCGATCAGGTTAATAACAATAAGTGGAAAGACGACTGTGCCAAGCTCTGCGCCCATGCGCGTAATTGTAATGGCGCGGCCGCGCGTTTCGTCGAAATATCTGGCCATTGAGGTGCTATTTGTATGGCCAAGCAAGCCTTGTCCGGCAAAACGAACCAAAAACAGCCCTGTAACAAATATGGCAAAATGTGATGTGAGGCCGATCATGAAACATCCGGCACTTACAATAGCCAGAACGGATAGCGCGTAATAAGGCAAATGCGCACGATCTAATATGCGGCCAGCATAGCTGATGAGAAGGGCGCTAATTACCGTTATAATACCGTAAATCGAGCCAAATTCAGTATTCGTAATGTTGTAAGCATCTCTGATTTCGTGATTGTACAGACCGAAAAAGAAGCTCTGGCCATAGCTGCTTAGAAAAGTCAGCGAAATGCCAAAAGCAAGAAAGCGCTTATTCGTTCGTAAAAAGTGAAGTGTTGTTCGCATAATTTGTATTTGCCTGTAATAAGTCGCGCAATAGCTAAAATTTTCATTTCAGCTGTTTACATGAATAGGGTGAAAATGGTGCGAAATGAAACGGGTGAGCTTACAGCCACGGCTGGTTTTGCGCGCGGTCATCTTCGAAAGACTGAATTGATTTGTCCTTTTCCAAAGTCAAGCCGATATCGTCCAGCCCGTTAATCAGGCAATGTTTACGAAATGGGTCAATTTCAAAGGAAAAGCTCTCGTTATTATCAAGCTTCACAATTTGATATTCCAGATCAATATGAACCTTGGATTCAGGCGTTGTCTGGGCATATTCCATTATCCTGTCGACCTGTTCTTGCGGTAATTGAACGGGCAAAATACCGTTTTTGAAGCAGTTATTGTAGAAAATATCGGCATAGCTTGGCGCAATAACACAGCGCAAACCAAAGTCTAGAATAGCCCAAGGCGCATGTTCACGTGAAGAACCACAGCCAAAATTCTCGCCAGCAACAAGAATTTCTGCATTTCTGTATTCCGGTTTGTTCAATACGAAATCAGGCTTTTCGTTTCCTTGTTCGTCGTAACGCATTTCGTCGAATAAATTTACGCCAAGGCCTGTGCGTTTGATAGTACGCAAAAACTGCTTTGGGATAATCATGTCTGTATCAACATTAATCATGGGCAATGGCGCGGCAATGGCGCTTAGAGTTGTGAAAGCCTGCATTAATCTATTCCTTACTTATTGCAAGATACGTATATCAAGTTCTTGTTCTTTCATTTCAACATATTTGGTCAGGAGGTCAACATCAAATGCGCCCTCATATTTGTTTTGCGCATCATCAAGCGCCATCATTCTGCGTAATGCCTCTTTCGGAGTTCGTCTTTTTGGCCGGTGCGGACGTTTGATACGGACGCGATCATAGGCATCGACAATGCAGGAAATACGTATAAATACGGGCAAATCGGCAGCGCTTAGTTTTTCAGGACCATTGCCATCAATGCGCTCGTGATGATATTTGGTCACAGCGCGGCGGATCGTGTAATGCGGATGCGTGCGGATTTCTGGCGCTTCATTCACGCACCATTCTTGCCACATATCCGCGCCAAGTGCGGCGTGACGCTTTTGTAACGCCTTTTGTTCCGAAGTGGGGCGGTCTTTTAGTGTCCAGATTTGCGGTTTGTATAGATCATTGATTTTGCCAATGTCATGAAACAGCGTTGCGGCCTTAAAATTGATAGCAGCGATTTTTGAGAAGCCAATGAAACGTAATAGTCTGGCGCCTTCGCGTGCAACGCGGAATTGATGGGCTGTCAGGCGTTTGCCAAATTGGTTGCTATCAATGCCGAATTGAAACATTGCTGAAAACATGGCGCGGTCTGCACTATGGAGCTGGGCGCGTAGAAGATCATCATAACGATAATCATAACTTTCAATCAAGCTATCATCATTTATGATTTGTTTCTCATTTTCGTGCATAGTGTTTTCAATGCTCATATTCACGCTTTACGGGCCATAGCCTATGGATCTGCGCTTATAAAATAGCGCGTGTCTGGGTGTCTTTAGTCCTGAAAGTCCCGCACATCAGCCAGCTTACCTTTTATCGCAGCAGCAGCAGCCATAGCTGGGCTCATCAAATGTGTACGACCGCCGCGTCCCTGACGGCCTTCGAAGTTACGGTTTGATGTCGAAGCACAGCGCTCGCCCGGTTCAAGGCGGTCCGCATTCATCGCAAGACACATCGAACACCCAGGTTCGCGCCAGTCAAAGCCGGCTTCGATAAATATCTTGTCCAGACCCTCTTCTTCGGCTTGTTCCTTCACAAGGCCAGAGCCCGGAACAATCATAGCGTAAACATTTTCGGCAACCTTGTTTCCTTTGGCAATCGCGGCAACTGCTCGCATATCTTCGATACGTCCATTGGTACAAGACCCGATAAATACTTTGTCGATATCAACATCTTGCATGCGCATGCCAGCGGTTAAACCCATATATTCTAGGGCACGCTCCATAGAAGCCCTTTGTGATGCGTCCTTGGCATTAGCAGGATCAGGCACATTACCGGTAATCGGCACTACATTTTCAGGGCTGGTACCCCAAGTGACGTTTGGCACGATATCTTTGGCTTCGATAACAATCTCCTTATCATAACGCGCGCCATCGTCAGAAGGCAGAGAAGACCAATATTCAACAGCTTTATCCCAATTCTCGCCCTTTGGTGCCATCGGGCGTCCTTTAAGGTAATCAAATGTTGTCTGGTCAGGCGCAATCAAACCTGCACGCGCGCCGCCCTCAATCGTCATGTTACATACAGTCATGCGTCCTTCCATTGTAAGGTCCTGAATAGCTTCACCGGCATATTCTATGACGTAACCTGTGCCGCCAGCCGTACCGATTTCACCGATAATCGACAAAACAATGTCTTTTGCTGTCACCCCTGGGCCGGTTTTCCCCTTAATTGTGATGCGCATATTATTGGCCGGTTTTTGAATGATCGTCTGTGTGGCAAGGACATGTTCGACCTCGGATGTGCCGATACCAAAGGCAAGTGCGCCAAATGCGCCATGTGTGCTGGTGTGGCTATCGCCACAGACAATAGTCATGCCCGGCTGTGTCATGCCTTGTTCAGGGCCGATAATGTGAACAATGCCTTGCCTTTTATCATTTAGACCAAAATATTGAATGCCGAACTCTTCACAGTTTTTGCCAAGTGTCTCAACCTGTATGCGGCTATCTTCTTGCTTGATACCAAGTGATCTATCTGAAGTTGGGACGTTATGGTCGGCAACCGCAAGTGTTGCCTCAGGCTTGCGTACTTTGCGTCCGGCAAGGCGCAGGCCTTCAAATGCTTGCGGTGATGTCACTTCGTGTACGAGATGGCGGTCAATATAAAGTAGGCAAGTGCCTGAGGCTTCGTCTTTGTGAACGATGTGATCTGACCATATTTTTTCGAATAATGTGCGCGGTTGTGACATGAGTTTTAATCCTGCGTCTTTATGTGCATTTAGGTTAATTTAGAGCCCGTATCATATCAATAAAAATGGCTAAAAATAAAGTATTTTTGCACGTTAACCCGGCTTTAAGGTTTGGTTTCTATAATACAGTATGTTTGCGATGCAATAAGGAGCAATGCAATGAGTTTACCGTCAATAGAAACGACAGCAGATGAAGGTGTAAATGCGGCTTTTGTGCGTAATAACCGTAACGAGGTCTGTATTACTTTTTCCGATCCGTCTTTTGTGCGTTCTGACACTATATGGCTGGATTCAGAC
>JAUILO010000127.1 GCA_030432775.1 Alphaproteobacteria bacterium | reverse complement strand
TCCTGTGACTTGTGCCATTATCAGCACAACTGCAACTGCGCTACCCATATAACCAAAACATATAGAAACGCCGCCATAAGCCACTTGGTTTCCAACTTTCGAAAAAGCTATGTTTTCAAAGACTTCCTTTCTGACATTCCAATTTGTCAGAGCAATCATCATACCCTGAAATAGCACAGCAAAAGGCAAAAACCACAAATATAGTTCAAACTGCTCTGCTCCAACAAAGTCGGAGAGTTGTCCTCCAGCGACATAAACTATCGCTGCAATCAGTGCGGAAACAGCAACAGATATAACAAGACCAAGCGCCAAGATATTCACCGCCTCGGCATCATCCTCGGGCAGTACAATTGCCTGCTCGTATCGCAAACACGCAATAACACCTAAAATACTAGATACAGATAAGAAAATAGCAGCAATACCAAAAGCCTCAGGCGTATATAATCTGACGATAATCGGTATGATCATCACAGATATGGCACTGGAAAAAGAACTTCCCAGTACCAGCTTAAAAACGTTCTTTCCAAATTCTGAGTAATTCATAATAATTTACTGTTTAATCAGGCCGGAACGAGCTGATCTTCAACGATCTCATAACGCTCTGAGGTGCGCGGGCAGACAAGATCATCGCCCAATATTTCGCCCGAGGCACTCACCCATCCTGTCTGCACAGCCGGAACACCCGTCATAACGGCATAAGGCTTCACATCTTTGGTGATCACCGCACCTGCGCCAATCAACGCATATGAACCGATTGTCACACCGCATATAATCGTTACGTTCGCCCCGATACTCGCGCCTTTTCTAACAACCGTATTCTTATATTCATCTTTGCGCGAAACATGGGCGCGCGGGTTAATCACATTGGTAAAAACCATAGAAGGGCCACAAAACACATCATCTTCAAGGTCTACGCCATCGTAAACAGATACATTATTCTGTATACGCACATTATTGCCAATCTTGACCTTATTACCGACAAATACATTCTGCCCCAAAGAACAATTTTTACCAATAACCGCGCCGCCACATACATGTGCCCAGTGCCAAACGGATGTACCATCGCCTATAGTCGCACCATCATCAACAATCGCTGTCTCATGAATATTCATATTTACGCCTCTTTCAATTTTATGTCTATTTCATGCCATCAAGCGCCGGATGATAATCACCTGTTTTACCAATCGCATTCAAAGTACGAATTTCATAAACGGCCTGCGTTGCAACGCGGTTATCGTCAACCCCAAAGCCCTTACCTGCTAAAATAGCTTCATATGCTTTAGTGTGCAGATCAGTGAAACCGCCTGAAAACTCGATATCTTCACCGCCAATTGTAATACTGCGATATGTCGACAGCCCCTTTTCGATGGCTTGTGCCGGAAGATTATCCGATGATGTTGATAAGAACCAGCGCACACGTGCTTTATCATATTCAAGATAACCCGCAGCACTTTGCGGGTCAGCATAATGTAGAATATTTTCCTGCAGATCACCAAATATATAATGAAGCATATCGTAAAAATGCACACCGATATTGGTCGCCACACCGCCAGATTTAGCATCATCGCCCTTCCATGAACTTAAATACCAATGCCCGCGCGAAGTGATATAAGTTAAATCCACATCATATTTGGTGTCACTGGGCTGCGCGTCAATCTTAGCCTTCAGCGCGACAATAGCAGGGTGCAAGCGCAATTGCAGGATACTATAAATCGATTTGCCAGTTTCTTTTTCAAAGACTTTCAAATCATCCAGGTCATCGGGCAATAAAACCAGCGGTTTTTCACAAATCGCATCAGCACCATTTTGCAACGCTGATCGGATATGTGATTTATGAAGATAATTCGGAGAACATACAGCAACATAATTTATACGATTCTGCGCTGCAGCTCCTTGCAACTTATTGCGCTCATACAAAGCCTGTTCGAATTGTTCAAAATGCGTATAGAAATGAGCCTGCGGAAAATGACGATCCAGAACACCAACGCTATCACTGATATCATAAGCGATATCCAATGCATTCTGGGTTTGAGCTATAGCCTCCATATGGCGCGGAGCAATGTATCCTGCAGCTCCGACTAATGCAAATTTCTTCATTTGTACTTTCCCGTCATTAATAACTCGCAATAATATATCAGACATTACCAGATACACCACCCAGATAAACCACACTGTATTTTCTGGGTTTTTTATAGATTTTTCAAAAAATATCGCTATTGTGCATCAAGATAAATACATAAACTTAGCCAAACGAAATAGCTATGCAAAAACTGATTGAAAAATTAAGCGGCAAAGAAGCAACAATAGGCATCATAGGTCTTGGCTATGTCGGACTGCCGCTGATTCTACATTTTGCAGAATCCGGTTTAAAAGCTATCGGTTTTGATATCGACCAAAACAAAGTTGACCATATCAATAAAGGCGAAAGCTATTTTCATCATATTCCAATAACCACTCTTAAAACAGCTATCTACAATGGAATGAGCGCCACAACGGATTTTGCAAAAATAGCAGATGTCGACGCCATTATCCTCTGCTTACCCACGCCGCTTAATCAATATGGCGAACCCGATCTGAGCTATATCATTAAAACAATGGATGCGATTGCGCCGTATTTGCGTGCGGGGCAGATCCTGTCACTGGAAAGCACCACTTATCCAGGTACTACCGAAGAAAAATTACTTCCGTATATTCAAAAATCCAATCTGACAGCAGGCGAGAATTTCGCGCTTGTTTATTCACCAGAGCGCGAGGATCCAGGCAATAAAGATTATACTGTCCGCTCTATCCCGAAAATCGTAAGCGGTTATACTCCTGCTTGTCTTGAGGCTGGCCTGGCATTATACGCCAACATCATTGATACCGTTGTTCCGGCAAGCGATCTACGCGTTGCCGAAATGGCCAAGTTGCTCGAAAACATTCACAGATCAGTCAATATCGGCCTTGTGAACGAAATGAAAATCATTGCCGATAAAATGGGCATTAATATTTTTGATGTCATCGAAGCGGCTGCATCCAAACCTTTTGGCTTTGTTCCTTATTACCCGGGGCCAGGCATTGGCGGTCACTGTATTCCAGTTGACCCGTTTTACCTGACATGGAAAGCTAAAGAATTCGGCGTGCATACACGATTTATCGAACTTGCCGGAGAAATTAACAATCACATGCCCAAATGGGTCATTGAAAAATTAATGGTCGCCCTTAATAGTCACGAAAAATCGATTAAAGGCTCGAAAATTTTATTACTCGGCCTTGCCTATAAAAAGAATGTCGATGACATGCGGGAATCGCCGTGTCTAGTCTTGCTACAATCAATGCTTGATCTTGGAGCTGATGTAAATTACAGCGATCCTTATATTCCTACCGTTCCTAAATTGCGTAAATATCAGCTCAACAAACAATCTGTTGAGATTACACCTGATGAACTTGAAAAATATGATGCTGTGGTTATCGGCACCGACCATGACGCTTTTGATTACGCACTTATTGCAAATCATGCAAAGTTAATCATCGACACAAGAGGCGTATTCAGAAGCCGCAACGAAGATCATATTATTGCGGCCTAAAATCAGGATCCCAATTTATGCTTGGCTTATTATTCAGGGAGCTGGCGGCTCCACAAATCTTCCACCTGCGTAATAAATGTCTCTTTTTCATATGGCTTATGAATAACGCCCAGAATGTTCAGCCGCTCCCAATGCGAAATCATTTGAACTTTATCTACTGCTGTTGCAATAATAACAGGAATGGCTTTGCCCGTTTCATGTGTTTGCATAATGGTTAAAAAATCCACCCCGTCCTTTTCCGGCATCAATAAATCCAGCAATATCACCGAAGGGGTAAACGTCTCCAATGTCTCCAAAGCCTGATCAACACCTTCGCAACACCGAACCTCAACACTCTGTCCTGTTGATTCAAAAAAAGTTTTTACAACCTCATGAAAACTAGGGGCATCCTCAATAAACAGGACTTTATCCGGTAAAATTCCCATAATAAGTTAAATCCTTAAAAAATATACGATCGTCTAAATCAAAAAAATATAGTCGTCTGAAAATGAATTAAAATTTATATTCAAAAAGACATTCGTCCAGAAGCCACTCACGAACAGAATCGCTATTTAACCATTCTAATGCATCCTGATCTTCTTGCAAATATGCTTCCCAGAATGCATGCGAGAGAACCTTTATGATCGATTCATGCAAGCCGCGCTTCGGGTTTTCACCAAGCTGCCCGCGGCTGCCAGAAAACACCATATGATCACCCTGATCCAGAACCGCAAGATATTGTGGTACACTCTGTGCTAGCTGCTCCGAAGCATTTTGATAAATGGGCAATCGATATTCATAATCATGCCCTGATATTGGTGAGTCATCTTCTGTGCCGGTCATAAACAGCATCGGTTTATCAATCGAGCCATAAACATCTTCATGAGGCTCATCGCGGTTATAGGCATGGGATGGCGAATACGAAATGGCGGCTTTAATCCGGTCATCCTTAATCTGGTACATTCTATTTTTACGGCCAAGCTTCTGCCCTGCGATGACTTGTGTTGTAATCGCTCCAAATGAGTGTCCGGACATGCCCAAACGATCAAAATTGGCGAGTTCTGCGATCTCGTCTTGTTCTTGAACCCATGCAGGAAAATGATCCAGAAAAAAGGGGACATCACGAAAGCGGGCGAGCGTAATTTTACGCGAGATATGCGTTGCGCGTATCACATCCCAAGGGTGGCCGGGCTTTCCCTGCCATAACGATGTATCAGTGCCAGGGTGCTGTATATTTACAACGATATAACCGTTAGACGCCATATAACGTGATAAAAACCCCGCACCATCACGGCCACCACCCAAACCATGCGACCAGACAATAACCGGAAGGTAATCTAAATGATGGCCGGTCGGGTAATAAACCTTAAACGGCACTTCGCGTCCATCACGTGCTGCATCGATAAACTTGTCACGTTTTATCGTGACCTTATATGGCTGGCTCTCGGGGCTGATATCACTGCGCCAAAACATATATTATGCTGCCTTCTTTTCTGAAAGTTCGACAACGATCGGCACATGATCGGACGGTTTTTCAAGCGCCCGCGTTGATGGATCAATGCCGCAAGATTGCAAACGATCACACAAAGCCGGAGATAGAAGGAAGTGATCAATTCGTATACCTTTATTTTGCGGCCATGCACCGGCCTGATAATCCCAGAAGGTATATTGTTCATCTTTGGTGTTTAAAACGCGAAACGCATCAGTTAACCCCAAATGACACAGCGCTCGCCAGCGTTTACGTGTCTCAAGACGAAACAGCGCATCCTCGGCCCATACCGCAGGATCATGACAATCCTGCCTTTCTGGAATAATATTAAAATCACCTGTAACAAGAAAATCGATCCCCTGATCGCGTAGCGACTTGCAATGTTCCAGCAGAAAATCTGTCCATTTCAGTTTGTAATCATATTTTTCTGTATCAACCGGATTACCATTGGGCGCATAAATGCCGATAATGCGAACGCCTTTATAATCAATTTCCAGATAGCGCGCCTGTTCATCATCCTCAAAACCATGCAACTTATCACTGATCAGCTTGGCTGGCTCTTTTGATAAAATTGCAACACCATTACGCGCCTTCTGGTTCACCACAGTGGAATGATAGCCTTCGGATAAAAACACATCATCAGGGAAATCCAGCCCTTTGAGTTCCTGCAAGACAATAACATCAGGCGCATGGCTTTTCAGCCAGTCACTAACATGGTCTTTGCGTTGTTTGATAGAATTCACGTTCCAGCTTGCTATTTTCATGTTGTTGAAAATAGCACCGCATGGGCGAAAGTAAAGATGATGATATAGTTAATCGCTATTCCGCGAATACAGACGGGTTCACCGAGAACGAGGTCTGACAGCCACAGCTAGATTGCGCGTTCGGATTATCAACAGCAAATTTTGCACCGACCATATTGCTTTCAAACTTTACAACAGCCCCTTTCAGGAACGGTAACGAAGTTTGATCAACAATAACGCTGTTTTCAAAGACGACATCGTCTTCATTCACAGCATTATCCGGCCCGATTTCATAATAAAACCCTGAACAACCGCCCCCCAGGACAGCCACACGCAAATATGTCTTATCTGAAAATGTCTCACTATCCGCGCTTGTCCGTAACTTTGTGATACGTTCAATGGCTGATTTATCGACGATGATGCTCTCTTGTGTACTCATAGTAATATTATATGGTCTTTCTCTTCATAAGTTCAAGATATATGACTATAGTAAATACATTCAATAAACAAAAAGTGATTCCCTTATTCAGGATAAAAAGGAACATTGATGAGCAACCTTGCGCTGGACAATCAGTCATATAATTACTGTGGCATGCCACTGGCCGATTTTGCGTGCCGTCCGGAAGAGACCAAAGGTCGTCTTTACGAGGAAAAGGAAAGCCGCTACAGAACGTGTTTTCAGCGCGACCGCGATCGTATCATCCATAGTGGCGGTTTCCGCAGACTAAAAAACAAAACGCAGGTCTTTGTCTATCATCAGGGTCATAACTACAGAACCCGCCTCACCCATACATTGGAAGTATCGCAGATTACCCGTTCTATGGCGCGCGCGCTGATGGTAAATGAAGATCTTGCCGAAACAGTGGCTCTTGCGCATGATTTAGGGCATCCGCCTTTCGCCCATGCAGGTGAAGATGTTTTAAACGAGCTTATGAAAGAATATGGCGGGTTTGACCATAACGACCAGTCTTTGCGTATCCTGACATTTCTAGAACGTAAATACCCGAAATTCCAAGGCCTGAACCTGACTTGGGAAACATTGGAAGGCGTGGTTAAGCATAATGGCCCGCTGACAAAAGAAGGGCAAAGCGCCGAAGAGGCAGGCTTACCGATTACAATCACGCAGACCGACAAGACAAACAAATGGCGTCTTGATGAATATGCCTCGATCGAAGCGCAAATTGCCGCACTTGCCGATGACATTGCCTATAATAGCCACGATGTAGAAGACGGCATCTTTGCCGGTC
>JAUILO010000126.1 GCA_030432775.1 Alphaproteobacteria bacterium | reverse complement strand
CCATTGCCTGTATCTTTATGATAACCAGCCAAAATCGGGTCATACAGCGCAGTAAAGCGATGCTCGCCGATAACCTGAAGTTCGGTTGCCGCTTCGATCGGCTTTGTACCCGCAAGCGGTGTCATTGATTCTGCACTCACCAAGAATACCGGCTTATCTTCAGGGTAGTCATGAATGCCAGATTCATCAAACACACGTAAAGCTTGCTGCCATACAAAACGCAATGATGGGTCTGTGCCCAGAACAACGCGTTTAAATTCGGCCATTGGCGCCATATATTGACGACCAGAGCTTTTAGACTTGAAGATGACATTTGCTGTACCTGCAAGGTCGCCACGCTTCCACGCCTTTTCTAAGCTCGGCGTTGATGGCAGCGGATAAAGCATTTCGCCAAAGCGCGGATCGGTAATCGGATAATCAGGCGCTTTTTCCGGCAAATCAAATTTTTGTGCCTGTTCGAATTCCTCTGCAGCCACAGGATATAAAATATTTTCACGCGGCTGGCCTGTTGACGGATCATATCCGGCAAGCGCCATTGTCTTCGGTGTCCATTTAAACTTTTTCTGGCGTTCTTTATACAAGGCCTCAAGTTCCATTGCGTGACGTTCTTTACCCGGTGCGCCCGCAACGAATTTTTCGTATAGGCCAAGCGCATCATCAGGATCGCTCGACAACCCTTTCATCGCATCATTCACATCCAGGGCGTTACGACGAATGCGCTCAAGCACATCAAGTTCTGTCTCGTTTGTCGGCAAGCGCTGGCTGCTTGGATCCAGATATGGTGAACCATTATTACCAAACGCTACTTTGGCATCGTACCAATCCTGCCAGGCTGGATCCAATTTTGTCAAAACGCGTTTTTTATGCGCCATGACAAACATACCGGCAAGGAAATGCTGCGAGTAATTTGTACGCTCGAACTGGATATCCCATTTACCACGATTAACATCAAAGTTGTCGTTAAACTCACGAACCTCGACATCGGAAATATGGGATTGCGGAATTTCGCGGCCGGTATTGATATCTTCAATCCAGTAATGATCAGCGATCAAATCCACAAGCCATTGACCTTTTAGCGCATTTTCACGCATCTTCCAGATGAAATCAAGTGCGTCGGCATTATCTTCGAACTTCACCTTTTTAGGCAGTCTGAGCTTTTCAATACGCTGTTTTGTTTTCAGGTGAGAAGCCTGAACCATACGATGATACGCGCGCAGCGCCTTATTCACATCGGTTTGGAACTCTTTATACGCAGCCGGATCCGGATCAATCCCCTCAATACGCGGGTTCGGGCGAATCATCAACTTCACATAGCGGTTACGCTTGCTGTAATAATCACGCTTAGAGCGCGCTCTTTCATACATCGCGCTTTCAATGGCGCGTTTGGCCTGCATATCACCATCTGCGCGTTTGATATTCGGACGCTTTGGATCTCCCATTGCGTTAAAACGGTATTCTTCCGGGCGCGGATCAGGGAACTGATCTTCCGGATTTTTCTGTACACTGATCAAATAATCGGAAAACGCATCCATAATATTGTCACGAATTGACGGTACAGAGAAAATCAGATCACGGCGCTTTTGAATTTCTTTCATGGATAGACCATGATTGGCTCCTGCTTTCAAACCAGTCTCAGCAGTCTGAATCATCGGGCTTTTATTCATCGCAAATATTTCAAAAATACCGTTTGATGGTCTTTGCCTTTGTTCCTGACGCAACAATGCCAGCCAATCACTTTTTTCCATTGCGAAAATATCGCGGCCATCGGGCAGCAATAAACGCATCGGATCTGCAGGGTCACGCTGTAAACCTGTTAAATTCAAACCAACTGCCTTTTTAAAATCGCCATAGCTTCGGTCTGTGTTTAGAACAATACCCATATGTTTGGTCAAATCAGGAATTCTGAAACGGCCAAATGAAATGATTGGCGGTGCACCAGCCTGCGTCGGCTTCATAATTTCGCGGACAATGTCATCCATGTCCGATAGTAATTTTTTATGGTTCACAACTTCCGGTGCGATATCTTCTTCGTACCAGTAAATTGCCAGCTCTTCCAAACAGTCAACAGCCGGGCTTGCGTGTTCGCGGTTATGGTCTTGGTGTGATCCGTCAATCGGCATTTCCATGCCGGGTGGAATATGAATACGCGGGTTATTCAAACGTGTGTTGGCTTCCATCACCGGATCTTTGGACGCACTCGGATATTCACCGAAATCCGGATGGTATTTCATAGGCAAGACCAACTGTGTTCTTCCTTGCGGGCCAAATAATGCGGTCTCACGGGTTAGCGGCATCGTATCAAGGTTATATGCGCCATGCCATTTTGTGTGTGTAATGAACTGGTCCGGCTCAAGATAACGGTGCAGCCATTCCCACAACCAGTTATTATCGGCTCTGGCATTATGCATCAGGACTGTTTTCTTGGCCTTTTCAACGCGATACCATGTATCTTCTTCTTTGTAATAAACCTGACGTCCATTTTTTGAGATCGCTACGTCATAGACAACATCGCCATTTTCATCGGATAGCGGAATGAACACGACATCTTTTGCGGTTCTAGTATTGTTCGGAACGCGGATACCGTCATTACGTTCTTTCTTCGTCCGTTTGTTCGATTGGTAAAAATAATCCAGCTCACCCTCTTCCGGTGCAAGTGGCATTTGCTCATCCGCAGCGGCAGATTCGTTATGCTCTTTGATCCAGTCCTGAAAACGGTCGTAATGATCGGCAATACGTTTTGGCGCATTTACAATCAAATCGGCAATCTCGGCAACAGCCAGATCCGGACGCGTTCCCTTATCAAAAGTTTCCGGACGGCGATCTGTTAGAATGGATGGGATTGCACCAAAAACAACGTCTTCGGGAATTTTGACGAATGATTCATAAACATGAATAACGCTTCGTGTAAACGGGTCTGCGACAACGCCGCCTAATGCTGTCGGATGCGCATGTTCTTTACTAAGCGTTGTTGTTTCCGTATCAATGACAACATCACAAACATCACCGCGCCGAATGCGGTCCATGAATTTTGCCTTTGGCTGGATCAGCTCTGGCAATTTCTCCGGTTTTGTTTCTTCTAGTTTAAATTTTGTCATTATTACTTCGTTTCTATATTTTTAAATATACGCGCTACCTGTTCATATTCGTTTGTATTGCATTATCGTTTTAATTTCAGTGTCAGCGATTCCGCTGTCTTCCATTTTTCTGTTCCCGGAACAGCCACACCCGCAGATTTCGTACGTTGCGCCCACTCTTCTTCTCTCTCCGGTAACACATCGACCGGCGCAGGTTTGAAGCTTGGCTGTAATTTACCCGGGCGAGGCTCTCTATCGCGCTCAATCTCGGCATCGGCATTCAAACCGAAGAGCAATGAAATTGTTGTCTCTGATGGCGCGCCTGCAAGAAGCGGATCAAGATGGGTTGCGCTGCCTTCCGGCTCTAGAACTTTGATCGCCTCGCGGTGCATAATCTGCTTAAACGGTTTTTGGTATGGCTGGTCATTACGCAGCAAAACAATACCGCGCGGCACTTTACCACGGCGAATAGCTCTTTCTTCGGAGAAACGGTCAATCTCGACAACTTCACCATCTTCAACGAGATCAATTGTGCCTTGTTTAAGTGATTTTGCGATTGTCTGGATAACGCGTACAGCTTCAGTGTTATTGACGTGCTGTGATGCGTTGATTTCCGCACGAACACGTGTCATCCACGGCTCGACATCGCCGCCGCGTCCGTGACCTTTGTAACCGATAGACATACTTGGCGCGATAATAACGTGCTGGCGTGGTTTCTTTTCGTATAGTGGATCTTTCTTCAGCAATGTGCTTTCGATCTGTTCCAAACGCTCAGGTTTCATGTGGTGATAATTGTATAGCTCAAAACCAGTATGGGTCGAGTTGAAGGTCACAAAACCATGTTCTTTCACCGCACGGTTCACAAGCATGTTTCTTGCTTTTTCATTCGTCGGAATAACAGATTGAGTGATAAACAAGAACGTATCCTGTTTGTTAATCGGTCGCGCAGAGCTGCGAACCTCCGGATCAATACCGTGCAATAGCGCTCTATTTTCAAGAATTTTGTTTAGCTGCGCTTCGACTTCAACTTCGTTGCCTTGTGAACCTGTAATCATCACGAACAGATTTTCCGGATGTTCTTCGAACATACGCGCTGATGTCGAGGTATTTCTGGTAATGACGATACCACCCAAATCACGGTAATCAATATCGAACTGTGCCGACCATTCTTCCCTGCGTGCATATCGCCAGTAATTCTGTGAATAATCACTCAAATCATTATGCATGTTTTGCTTCATTTTCAGCTCGGCAAGCTCCCGTTTTTCCGGCTCACCAATGCTTTCGAAGTAATTACGCACCATGAATAAACCGGAACGCTCTTGTTCGACCTGTTTTTCGTCATAATTACCCTGAAGTCTTTCAACTTCCTCGGTTAATTTCTCGGCCTTAGCCGCATTGCCCTTTTTGCGTGAAGATTTCAGCGCATCAATCTGGCTTTGTAGTGCGCCGATCTTTTCGTCCAGATTGGACATCTGGTCTGTCAGACGTGTGTATCTTTCAAAAATGGCTTGCTCGTTACGTGGTTTTGAATTTTCATCACCAAGTTCTGATAAAGCCTCTGCCTTTTGCAGGCTGTCACGGATTTTATTAAAGTGACCATAGCGATCTTCGAAATCAGCCAATGCCATTTCGAATTCATGGTCTGTATGGTCATAACCCTCAAATTCAGCCATACGGTCTTCAAGGTTTTTAGCATGAACGCGGTCCATGTAAATCTGGTTTTGATGCCCTTTCGGCCATGGCTCGTGAAGATCATCATAACCGAAGATATTCTGGATACTTTGTGTATCTTCCATGTTCTTACCAAAGGATGTGAAATCACGGCGGTGATGGGCTGCGGTGTGCAGCAAAATCTGGAACATGTTATCGCTTGATGCCAAATGCGTATTCAAAATCATACGACCTTCACACCAGCCAACCGCATCAATGGTGTTGTCCAGAACTTCGTTAATACGTGGTGTCTGCCCTTCAGAGCGCACAGATGTACTATCCCAATCCGCATAGGTCGGACGCACCGGTATATCGGACATTTCAAGATCAGGATGCTCGGCGAGTAAATGTTCACGCCAGCGGGTCAGGAAGAAGCCTTCATTAATGCGCTCCGGATCTTCATCACGGACGTCACCCATATTCACATACACGCCTTTAATGTGTTTTTTGCCGTCATCATCGGTATGGAAAGCGGCGTAGTAATATGGCGTACAATAAGCCGAGTGCGTTGTTGCATTCGGTGAATAGATCAATGTCAGACCGCTCTTGCCGCCATCTTTGGAAAATGTCGTCGCGCCTTCTTTATTCACAAGCTGCCAGTCAATATCACGGATCATCTGGGTGGCCTTGCTGCCATGAGCAGTACGCAAATTCTTTTTAATCTGTTCGAAAACCTGCGGTGTACAGAAAATCTTCTTACCGGAGAAATCTTCGTAAGGAATGCCACCAACGTGGTCAATGTGGCGGTGTGTTAATGCGATAAAATCAATATCATCTTTCCAGTCACCAATATTCGGAATAGCGCCGGAAAATTCATTACCATCACGCGCTGGTTCGAACGGGAAATCATGCATGCCGACAATATCGCCTGCCATAATACGCTTACACGCACCAAGACCGTTACCAAAACCGGCATGAATATTACGAAGACCATTACCAAATTCGGATACCATCAGGAATTTGAACTCATCATCCTGCTTGCCATCACGCAAGTAAGACATGGAAGATGTCAGGCCAAGCAAGTTATATTCAGCCATGTGTTTAAGCGGAACAGGCGCAGTATATGATGATGCAGCGTGCATCATGCCATTAATCGCACCAATAGCTTCCATTTTCTGCGCATTGCTTGAATTGGTTAAATCAACATTGGCCAGTTTCAAACGATCAAGCTTCACAGTATCGGATTTCTCGCCTTTGGCAGCACTTGTAAAGACATCGATCAAATCAGGGTAATAAACAGGCTCGTCTTCCTGCCCGTCAGGAACAACAGAGGCATGCAAGCTAAAGCCGCCATCTTTGCCGTTTTCCAGTTTAAATTTATTTTGATAACTATTGCGTGTTGCCACATGGCTGGCGGCGACATCGCGCTCGCCTTCTTGCATGGTTAGCGGGGACAGACTGTTTGTATAAATGCCGAATAAGGCCTGCAACATAACCTGATCATTTGGCAGAACAAGATCTTCTTCGGCGCCGAGCGCACTATCATTGAAATAATTCATGAATTTGAAGTCAAATCCACCGACAATTTTCTGTCCGGTAATGCGAATATTCTCGCCAATTGTTCTGTGCAGATCGGAATCATTCAGAATTTTGGCAATTTCAGGCAAATTATTGACTTTAAGATCGTCATGAACAAAACGAATAGCTTGTTTTACGGCCTGAACAGCACTCTTCTTATCAAGCGGAACCGGACGACCGGCAACTGTCATTTTGGTCACAAAACCGTCATCATCTGTTTCAATTTTGAACAAGGATAGTGGTTTGGACGGCGCATCATTTGAAGGCAGACGGTACCAGTAAGACATATCCAGAGATTTCAAGCCACCCTTGTCATCACCCTCAACCGAGCTTTTGACAATGAAGGCGCCTTGGCGAGTTAACGGGTCAACGCGCCCCTGACACAGAACAACGTCCTGTGGCTGCGCCGGCAAACCCAAATCGGATAAGGTTATCTTATGTCCCAACTGTTAACTCCCAGTAAAAATTCCATCACACACACACCATATTCCCTGTTTTATTTTTTTCTTATGTCGGCCCTCGGAAATCCGGTCGTCCCCTTACACCAAATCGTGCCGCCGGAGACTCTGGCGCTATTTGTCCTTCAACGCGCCCCTTATTTCGTGTCCACTCATAATAAAAATCATAATCAAGGTCGTTTTTGATTTCCTCGTAATCGAGCCAATCAACACAATTTTCAAAGATAAAGCGCCTTAGACCGGCCTTTTCAAACTCGGTTTCGCCTTTCGGGTTTCCGTACACG
>JAUILO010000125.1 GCA_030432775.1 Alphaproteobacteria bacterium | reverse complement strand
AACATTTTGTTTGGACGGGTAATCGATTTGCCCGCGTGAGCGCCCTGATGTTGACCATAAATAAATTCGTGGTCGCCACATCATTATGGGGTACGTCATTATAGGTAGCATCATTTTGATCTACCCCGTTTTGAGTTGTCCCATTTTAAAATGTCTTCAAAGGATATAGTTACCCCACACAGTATAGTGTATTAGCGCAATAGCACGAATTATGCAAATAAAATGAGGCAATATACGTCTTTTTAGAGTGAAACGCACATCGGGCAATATTTTTCTGTGGTTTACTTGTGCGCAAATCTCTGTGACCCGTTGACCAGGTACGTTTTTCCATGATATCCCAAGAATATCCATGTTTTCCCAAATGGGGATGTGTGGTGAATGTGTGACCTGCCTCTTGGCGTTGTAGAACGAATTATCTGAGGGATTTTGAATATCTTCTTGAGCTGTTTCGCATCTGCCTTGTTTGATTGAAATGTGAAAAAGAAAAGGTGTAAAACGTCCGTGGCGTTATTCCTGTCGACAACAATTAATAAGCTGGATAAGAAGGGGCGCGTATCTGTTCCTTCTGGGTTCCGTTCGGCTTTGTCGGAACAGGAGTTTCAGGGTGTTGTCCTTTTTCGCTCGCATGCTCATGATTGTCTTGAAGGTGTTGGCTGGGATGTAATGGAAGATCTTAGCTCTCGTCTGGATGAGTACGATTTTCTGTCTTCTGAGCAGGATGATCTTGCAACGGCACTATTCGGTGAGGCTGTGCAGCTACCATTTGATGGTGAAGGGCGTATAATTCTGCCGCAGGCCTTTATTGATTATGCTGCGCTTGAAGATCAGGTGGCGTTTGTGGGTATGGGGCGTAAGTTCCAGATATGGTCTCCTGATGGTTATGAACAGCGCCGCATAGCGGCGCGCGGACGTGTCAGGGCTGAAGGGCTCACAATTCCCAAGAAGGGCGGTGTATCATGAATACGGCCCATCCGCATATTCCTGTGCTTTTGAATGAAGTCATCACTGCAATGCAGCCGGTTGATGGTGGTGTATATCTTGATGGAACGCTCGGCGCTGGTGGTTATAGCGAAGCGATTTTAAATGCTGCGGATTGTCGTTTGGTGGCAATTGACCGCGATAAAACGGTGTTCGCAGCTGTGCGTGAGCGTTTGAAGGGTGCTGCAGAGCGGGTTACCTTCATTCATGGGCAGTTCGGTGATGTGGAAGATCTTGCAAAGAATGCGGGGTTTGAAGAGTTTGATGCAATGGTTGTCGATGTTGGTGTGTCATCAATGCAGCTAGACCGTGCCGAGCGTGGGTTTTCCTTCCGTCAGGACGGGCCGCTTGATATGCGTATGGATCAAAATTCTGACGGGCAGACTGCTGCTGATATTGTGAATACATATGAGGAGCAAGATCTTGCGAATATAATTTACCGCTATGGCGATGAGCGTAAATCACGGCGCATTGCGCGAGCAATAATTGAAAAACGAAAAGACCAGCCAATTACCACGACTTTTGCGCTGGCGGATATTGTGCGCTCTGTTGTGCATAAATCACCCAAAGACAAGAACGATCCGGCTACGAAAACATTTCAAGCCTTAAGGATCGAGGTCAATAAAGAGCTTGAAGAGTTGCAACGATTTCTTCAGGCGTCTGAGCTTTTGTTAAAGCCCGGAGGCCGTCTTGTTGTTGTTGCGTTTCACTCCCTTGAAGATGGGCTTGTGAAGCGCTTTTTGCTGGAGAAATCCGGTCAGCAGGCCAGGCAATCCAGACATGTTCCCGAGATTCATGTTGAATCCCGACCTTCCTTCGACCTTTCATCAAAGAAGTCGATTAAACCTACCGAGGCAGAAATCTCTGCAAATCCCCGTTCCCGATCTGCGCGTTTGCGCTTTGCTACACGAACCAGCTTTGTTTCTGAAAAAGCGAAGGAGGCCAGTTGAAGGGTAATCTGTTTCATATATTGGTTCCTTTTGTTCTCGCTGCATTTGCGGGCGCTGGTTTGTTCTGGACATCGCAAAATGTCCAGACGTTAAATGACGATCTGGCCAAAGCGCGTATCGAGATCATGTCCGAACAGGAAACTATTCGGGTATTGCGTGCAGAATGGGATTATTTAAACAATCCCGAGCGCCTTGAAAAAGTTGCTGATGACTACTTTAGTGGTAAAGGGCATGAAGTCGGCACGGCCGACCTTGTTCAGGATCCTGAATATCTTCCCGAGCCTTTTGTTCCGGTTGTGCCAAAGCGTAAGCCTGTGTTGAGCTTGTTCCGTGCTGTGGTGAAGTCTGGCGCTTCTTCTTCCTCTTCTTCTGCGCAGTCTGAAAATAAGGCGGCTGTAGATTCTTCTTCTTCTGCTGCATCATCATCTTTGGTTGTCCCGATGAATGCATCTGCGGGATCGACACTCTCCTCTTCCTCCTCTGAATTGAGTTCTCATCAATTCTCATCCGGGCGTTCTGCTCTTCAGCATTCTCCTTCTCAAAACCCTCCCTCTCAAAACTCTCCCTCCTTAAATACAAAATCCCAAAACACTTATAATGAAACCGAACAAGATTTCTTTGGCATATTGGACAGCCTCACTGGCGAAAGTGAGGGAAATTGAGCAGCATTGTTGGCAAATCAAAATTGCGTTTAAAAATTGCCGGTTCCCGAAGCTCTGCGCTTGATATCGCGCGTGGACGTCTGGCCTTGATTAGTGTGTGTTTTGTTCTGGCTTATGTAATTGTGCTGGCCCGTATTTTCGACTTATCGGTTATCGAGGGCGAGCTTGCTCATTTTGAATATGACCGCTCTTCTGTGCAGCAGGATATTGCTGCGCCTTTATTGCCGCGCGGAAATATATTGGATCGCAATGGTGTATTGCTGGCGACATCGCTGAAGACAGCCTCGCTTTTTGCTGACCCGTCTTTGGTGGCTGATCCGGCAGGTCTTGCAAATGATCTGGTTGGTATATTTCCAGAGCTTAAATATGGCGATGTGTTGCATAATCTGCAAAGAGACGGGCGTTTTGTTTGGGTAAAACGGAATATAACACCGCAAGAACAAAAGGCCGTGCTGCAGGTAGGTTCGCCGTCATTGAATTTTCGTTATGATTATAGCCGTATTTATCCGCAAGGTGCATTGGTCTCGCATATTGTTGGAACGACCAATGTTGATGGCAAAGGTGTGTCCGGTATCGAGGCAAGCTTTAACGGCTTTCTGTCACCGCCAACGGCAAAGTCAAAAGCACGAAAAGTGCCGGATGGCCCGCAAGATGAGCCTGAATTATATCTAACAATAGATGTTCGCCTACAACATGCACTACGCCGTGAAATGCTGCGCGCGAAAAATGAATTTAGTGCTAAAGCCGGTGCTGGTCTTATTTTTGATGTGGTGAGCGGTGAAATTCTTGCTGCGGTATCCTTGCCTGATTTTGATCCGCATAATGCAGGCAGTTATCGCAACGCTGAAAATAATCCGTTATTTAACCGCGTTACTCTGGGCGTTTATGAAATGGGTTCAACTTTTAAAATTTTCTCGACTGCGGCTTATCTTGATACATTTAATGTCAGCCTTGCGCATAAATTTGATGCAACAAAACCTATTCAGCGCGGCCGGTTTAAAATTTCCGATTATCACGCCAAGGACCGCATCTTAAGTATTCCTGAAGTGTTTATGTATTCATCCAATATCGGTTCGGCTTTGATGGGTGAAGAGCTGGGGACGGATCGTCTGCGTAGTTTTTATAGCGACCTTGGTTTGCTGAATAAGGCATCGGTTGAGATTAGCGAAATAGGCGGTCCTCTGGTTCCTGATCCGTGGCGCGATATTAATACAATAACAGCATCCTATGGTCATGGTGTCGCGGTTAGCCCGCTTCAGCTGATGGTCGGAGCATCCAGTATCGTCAATGGCGGCATTCGTGTTGAGCCGACATTAATTAGAAGCCACGAACAATCCTATAAAATGCCGCAAAAAAGTCATGAAGTTCGCGTTGTTTCGCCCCAAACCGCTCACAGAATGCGTCAGTTACTTCGGCTTGTTGTTACCGATGGCACGGGTGAGAACGCCGATGTTGAAGGTTATTCGGTTGGCGGTAAAACCGGCACAGCGGAAAAAACAGGCAGCGGCGGTTATGATCGTAAAAAGCTGCTGTCTTCGTTTATCGGCTTCTTCCCGATGGAAGAGCCACGTTATGGGGTTTTGATCGTTATGGATGAACCCAAGGGTACAAAGGCAAGTTTTGGTTATGCGACGGGTGGCTGGGTATCTACACCCGCTGTTGGGCACGTGATCCAGTCAATGGCGGCGATCTTGGGCATTCCGGCAAATAACGTGAAAAAAGAAGAAGATATTGCAGCATCACTCAAAGTGTTCATTAGCGATGAAAAAAAGAAAGGAGCAGGGCATTGATAAAATTATCTGACCTTGTGTCTGTTTCTGTGGAAGGGTTCGACCCGGAAATTACAAATGTGACCAGCGACAGCCGTTTGGCGCGAAGAGGATTTTTGTTCGCTGCGCTATCCGGTGTGTCACAAAACGGTGCGGATTTTATTGAGTTCGCATTGCGCGCCGGTGCGGTGGCGGTGCTGGCAAAACATGGCACGCCTATGCCTGAAAGCGATCATGAATTTGCAGTTGTTTATGTGGATGAACCACGCCGCGAACTGGCCAGTGTTGCTGCCCGTTTTTATAAGCAACAGCCAGAACATATTGTTGCGGTAACCGGAACAAACGGCAAAACATCCAGCTGTGAATTTGTGCGCCAGCTATGGGCGCTATCGGATATTAAAGGCATTAGTGTTGGGACGCTCGGGGTGCGCGGCGCTTCGGGAATTAAACAAGTCTCGATGACAACGCCTGATCCGGTGTCTCTTCATGCCAATCTGGCTGATTTAAAAGCAGCAGGGTTTGAACATCTGGCAATGGAGGCATCAAGTCATGGGCTTGATCAATACCGCTTGGACGGGGTGCGCGTGCAAGTGGCTGCGTTCACAAATTTATCTCATGATCATCTGGATTATCATCAGACGATGGAGGAATACGGCAAGGCAAAACAGCGCCTGTTTACTGAAGTTTTATCCGAATACGGTATCGCTGTTTTAAACGCCGATAGTAATGAATTTGAACGCTTGTCTACAGCATGCGAGAAGGCCGGACGCAAATATATCTCATTCGGTTTTGCTGCGGATGATATTAAAATCAAAAGCTGTAAGCCGATGCCGGACGGACAAGATCTAGAGCTGAGTATCTTCGGTGAAGATTATAATATTACGCTGCCTTTGGTCGGCAAGTTTCAGGCGAAAAATGCGTTATGTGCGCTGGGCTGCATTTATGGCTGTCTTGACGCCGCGGACCGCTCACATTTTGCCCGTTATGTCGAGCTGATGGAGCATCTCTGCGGTGTGCCCGGCCGGCTGCAATTAATTACGGGACATCCGTCAGCCGCAGTTTATGTAGATTATGCACACACACCTGATGCGCTATCCAATGTTCTAGAGGCACTGCGCCCGCATACAAACGCAAGATTAATCTGTCTTGTCGGTTGTGGCGGTGATCGCGATAAAACCAAAAGACCTGTAATGGCCAGAATTGCAAGCGAGCTTGCTGATCTTGCTGTGATTACAGATGACAATCCGCGCTCCGAAGATCCGGCGCAAATCCGTAAAGATATGCTGGTCGGTGCGCCGGAAGCCAGAGAAATTGGCGGCCGCCGTGCTGCTATTGAATGGGCTGTCGGGGAATTAAAGGACGGTGACGTCCTTGTGATCGCCGGTAAAGGGCACGAACAAGGCCAGATCATTGGCGACAAGGTCCAGCCATTTGACGATCGCGAAGAAGCGAAAGCCGCAATTGAAAAATTCTATCCAACACATGACGACTCTAAAAGGAAGTAGTAGCTATGACATCTGATACAATCTGGACATCCACTAACGTATCCAAAGCCACCGGAGGGCAGCTTTCCGGCGTGCCTGAACAATGGAGTGCAACCGGTATATCCATGGATAGCCGCACTACAAATAAGGGTGATTTGTTTATTGCTCTTGTGAGTGATGCGGGTGATGGACATGACTATGTTGCACAAGCCTTTGAACGGGGCGCGGTGGCCGCAATTGTAAGTCATAAATCCGAAGCTTTGGAAGGCGATGCTCCGCTCGTTCTGGTGAAAGATACAATGGAAGCCATGAAGGATATGGCAGACGCTGCGCGCAGCCGGACTGGCGCACGTATTATCGCCGTGACCGGATCGGTGGGCAAAACCGGAACAAAAGAAATGCTGGGACACGCGTTTTCTGCGCAGGGGCAAACCCATTATAGTCGTTCCAGCTATAATAATCATATTGGCGTGCCGTTTTCGCTGGCCAGCATGCATGCCGGAAGTGATTATGGCGTGTTCGAGATTGGTATGAACCATCCGGGCGAGATTGTTCCGTTAACGGCTCAGGTCCAGCCGGATATTGCTATCATCACAACAATTGCCGAGGTGCATGCCGAACATTTCACAGGTCTACAGCAAATAGCCGATGCCAAAGCCGAAATATTTGATGGCATGAAAAGTGAACAAGGTATTGCCATTTTAAATAAGGACAATGAATGGTTTGATTACCTAAAGGGTAAGGCCGAGGATAAAGGTTTGCAGGTTTTAAGTTTTGGCACAGATAAATCCGCCGATGCCAGATTGGTCGATTGTCTGGTTGCCAGTAATGGCAACCGCGTTACGGCCGAAATTATGGGTGAGATTATAAGTTTTTCAATGAAAATGGCTGGACAACATATTGCGCTTAATGCCATAGCCGCATTGCTTGCCGTGAAAATGGCAGGCGGCGATCTGGCCAAAGCATATAAAGCGCTGAGTGATATACAGCCAATAGCAGGCCGTGGAAAACGTGAATATCTTGATATTGGTGACCCGAAGAATCCTGTAACATTAATTGATGAAAGCTATAACGCATCCCCGGTCGCGATGCAGGCAGCGTTCAAGGTTCTGGCATTGATTGATCCGGGCCGTGGAGGCAGACGTATTGCTGTTCTTGGTGATATGCTTGAACTGGGCAGTAAAAGCGCGCAGCTTCATAAGGATTTGGCATTGCCCG
>JAUILO010000124.1 GCA_030432775.1 Alphaproteobacteria bacterium | reverse complement strand
ACAACGGATATAAAACCGCTGCCCGGTGGTGATATTAAAAACGCTGATTTTGATGCCTATGTCACAGCACAGTCACAAAACTATAAATGGCTACCCGATGCCCTTTTATACCGTTATTTACGCGCTTACGGTACCAGAGTTAACATCCTTTTGGGTGATGCAAAATCTGCAAAAGATCTCGGAACTCATTTCGGTGATGATTTATACGAAAACGAAGTCAATTACCTGATAGAGTATGAATTCGCCATGAGCGTCGAAGATATCTTATGGCGCAGATCAAAACTTGGCCTACATATTAGCGCCGAGACCAAAATCAAATTAGAACAATTCATGGCCAAACAGAATCTAGCAGCATGACACTTAACACAAAGAACACAAACAAGAACAAGGACCACATTATGCATAGGGCCATTTTGGCTATTGACCAAGGAACAACAAGTTCGCGTGCTGTACTTTTCTCGCAAAAAGGCGGCGTTGTCAGCCTGCAACAAAAGGAGCTTAAACTCTATTTCCCTAAAAAAGGCTGGGTAGAGCAAGACGCCAACGATATATGGGAAGATACATTACAAATGTGTCTGGCTGTACTGGCCGCTAATGGCATGTCTGCCGCAGATGTCGCCACAATTGGCATCACCAACCAGCGCGAAACCACTATTTTATGGGATAAAAAAACAGGCGAACCTGTTTATAACGCCATTGTCTGGCAAGATCGCCGGACAACAGAACTTTGCAACGAATTAAAAGCCAAAGGTTTTGAAGGCCCCGTACAGGAGAAAACCGGATTACTGCTCGACCCGTATTTCTCTGCCACTAAAATCGAATGGATACTTGAGAATGTTAAAGGCGTGCGAGCGCGCGCGGAAAAAGGCGAAATTGCCTTTGGCACGGTTGATTCCTTCCTGCTTTGGAAACTCACGGACGGCAAGGTTCACGCGACCGATATCACCAATGCCAGCCGCACGATGCTCTATGACATCGTTGAACAACAATGGGATGACAGCTTGCTTGAGCTGTTCAATATTCCGCCATCCGTCCTGCCCGAAGTCAAAGACAATGTGGCCGATTTCGGCAAAACCGAAACCAATTTATTTGGCAAACCCATACCGATTAACGGCATAGCAGGTGACCAGCAAGCCGCCCTTATCGGTCAGGCCTGTTTTGACGAAGGCATGGTTAAATCCACATATGGTACCGGATGTTTCCTATTGATGAATATCGGCAGTGAATTTAAAACATCAAAAAACAGACTTCTTACAACACCGGCCTACCGGATTAACGGTAAGATCACTTATGCTATCGAAGGCGCAATATTTGTTGCGGGCGCAGCTATTCAATGGCTGCGCGATAGTCTTGATATTATTGATGACGCCAGCGAAACCGAAGATCTGGCCTATAGCGTCAAAGACAATGGCGGGGTGAGCTTTGTTCCCGCATTTACCGGCCTTGGCGCACCATGGTGGAAGCCGGAAGCCGAGGCCGCCATTTTCGGGTTAACACGCGATACCACCAAAGCACATATCGCCAGAGCTGCACTTGAGGCGCAGGCCTATCAAACACTGGACCTGATGGACGCCATTAAAGGCGATACGGGCTATTCGCCGGATATAATCCGTGTTGATGGAGGCTTGGTAAACAATAAGTTCATGTGCCAGTTCTTATCCGATATGCTGGATAGCGTTGTCGAGCTTCCGGTAAATACCGAAACCACGGCGCAAGGCGCTGCATATCTGGCAGGACTTGGCGCAGGCATCTATACCGATCTGAACGATGTCAAAAGACGATGGGATCGTGACAAGCGATACAAGCCGGATATGGAAGATAAGACGCGTCAGGCTTTGTACGAACAATGGACAAAATCAGTAAAGCGTGTTTTGTACGATGGTTGATCATTACGCAAAAACTATTTCACCGGAAGACCTTGTCCCGCTTAATCTTTTCACAAAAGACTATCCGGTCACAATAGATATTGTTTACGCAAAAAAAGACCATAAAGACAATTACTTCGAACAGCTATACCACCGTGATTCCTGTATTATGTGGGCGCATAAAGATATTGCCGTTATTACCTTGCTGGCAGCAAAGATCGTCCATAAGCTATATGGCTGGACAATCAAGATTGATGACAGCTTGCGCACTGTACAGGCACAACAGAAGATGACAGCCTATAGCGCCAATATCGATGCATCTCTACTCTCAAAGCCCGGCCAAGGGGCTCATCCACGTGCCATGGCTATTGATATCGAACCGATCGATCAATCAGGAACGCCTGTTAACATGGGGACAGCATTTGATCATTTCACGGCTGATGTAAAAAAAGACGGCAATCCGGCAGAGCGGAGTTTTACAAATTTCAAACTGCCGCTACAACAATGCGAGCAAATATGGACTAACCGAGCCCGTCTTGAATTTGCCATGCGTCAAGCGGCTGCCCTATCAGAACTGACAATACTACCCCTGCCTCAAGAATGGTGGGATTTCCGCTTTCCAACCGATATATGGCAAGAATACGCGCCACTCAATGAAGACGACCTACCCGCCTATCAACGATTACTAGAACCGGATATAGACATTTGCAGGCAAATTTTAAACGGGGAGCGCACAGAGCTAACCGCAAGCGGCATCACTTACATAAAAGATAAATTATCAAAGATAACCATTTGAATTTAAAATAACTTTACAAGATTGGCTTTGCTTTACTGGCCGCTACAGGGTCAACAACATCCTCGTTCACAGACTCACCCTTATAGTCCGGATCAAGGCTTTTTGCATACATATCTTTAGTCGCCGCCAAAGACGCCGCAGGATCACCGCGCTCACCGATAATCATCGTATTTTTCACGTATTCATGCAAAACCTCGTTGCCCTTAATAGCAGGAGAAGTCATCAAGGCCGAGCGCATTCTCTGCGCTTCCTTGAACGTGTCAAGAGCCTTCGGGTAGCCCTGCAAATCTTCCGACATAGCCTGTTTCAGCTTTTTCTCATAAACACCCACTTCCGGCGTTATGGCTGTTGCCAATGTCGGAACGTTATCGTCATTTGTACTTTCGGCACGAAAAAATACGCGAGCAAGACGCTCAAAATCCTTTAACTCTTGTCCATTTGGTGCTTTTACTACCATCAATAAATCCTTTACAGCCATTTATAATAGCTAACTATATATAGTCATACTATGAGCCATAATATGGCAAATTCTTTAAAATCAGCTTAAGTCAGAGCCAAAAACAGGCCGAAAACCGGCCTGTCTTATTGATCGCTACATTTTGTATGAATTACATACGTGCACCGAAGCGGCTTACTGGCACTGAACTGCGTTGTGCTTCTGCTTCAAGAGCTTTTGCCACATCGCGTGCTTCCTGAATTTTTTCGCTTACTATACCGGCATTTTCAAAAATACGGTTAAACTCTTCTTCACCGCCAACAACAATTTTAGGCTCTTCGATTTGACCTCTCCAGCTACCGACATGAATTTCAGCACCAGCAGCCTGAATAACGAAAGTACGGCGTAAACCTTCTTGGTCTATACTCACACGTCCAGCCCCCTGAAGGTCATATTCTGAATGATGTGGATTTGTTATTTCACCCACACGTTCGCCAAATTTCTGTATTAAATCAACAATATTGCGTGCTTTATCACGCTTTGTATTAAAGTCCATAACACTCTCCTTTTTCCGCCAGCTCTTTTACTCATTCGCCTAGCAATCAATTATGGAATATGCACTTTGCATCTTTGCGTTTTTACGCTCCTTGAAAGCTATGCGCAATAAAAATAGAAGCATTGCAACAATTCGTGATCAGAAACAGGGAAAAATACGTAAAATCAACAGATTAAAAACAAAATTTCATCTGGTTTTATATGTTTTATGGAATTTTATAAGGAAGAAAGTGGTGCCCAGGGCATTACGGTTGAATAGACTAAACGGTTCACTCAGAACAAGTAAAACGGGGATTGTATAAGCTCTAAGTCTTTGTTTTATATGGTGCCCGGGGGCGGATTTGAACCACCGACACGGGGATTTTCAATCCCCTGCTCTACCCCTGAGCTACCCGGGCACGGGTATGTATGGGATATATCAGACTTGTGCTTATAAAAAAAAACGAACGTCCTGTCCAGTGATATTCTTATAATAGATGCAGCTATTCGTGCATATATTGATAAATCTTATATATCCGGCCTCAATTTAATTTTCCAGCGCGTTTTCAAATCGCTCCAAAAGTGCAGCAGTACGGCGCTGGCGCGTAACCTCAAGAAGACCTAAAGATGTCCAGCCATGAATTTGAACCGTGCAGGAATCCTGATCAAAATAACTCTGGATAGCTTTTTTAAGCTCATCACGCTCTTTTTTGGTCTTCATCTTCATAAAATCAATGATGATAATACCGCCAAGGTTACGCAAGCGAATTTGACGTGCCACCTCTTGTGCGGCCTCCAAATTAACAAATGCTGTCTTGCGCTTGTCTGTAGCACTATTGACATCAATAACCGTCATCGCATTCGTTTGCTCAATAATGATATTACCACCACCATCAAGCATTGAATACGGGTGCAGCAATGCTTCGATCTGGCCGATAATGTCGTAATGTTCAAACAGAACGAGGTCTTCAGATGCATCTTCAACCTCAACCGGAATAATTTTTGGCATCAAATCAGGCGCGTATAGATCGCACCATTCTTCGGCCTCTTCATAATGATCCATCGTCGTCAGCTCAATCCGGCCAATATTATCACCGGCCTTATCGGCCAGCATGCGCTGTATGGCATTTGGCCCTTCCATGATGAGCTGTGACTTATTGCCTTTGAAGAAATCCTGAATTTGCGCCCATACCGCATTCAATATCTTGGTTTCGCGCACCAACACATCGGTCTGCGTATTCGCCGCAGACGCCCGCAACACACAGCCATGAACATCATCGAGCGAGGCGAGCATTGCCTCAAGATTATCGCGCATAGATCCGGCGCGGATACGTTTAGAAATACGGTTTTCCTTATCCATTGGCATATGGATCGTATAACGGCCATTGAGCACAATATTCATGCTAACCCGCGGGCTTTTCTTACCGGCCTTGGCAAATGGCTCATCATCAGGGTTAACCAAAAACGCTTCCTTGGCCTGAACCGCAATCATTTGTCCTGGCTCAAGCAATTTACCGATCTCTACATCGCCGCCTTTTTTATAACTACCATCATCCTGCTTGATACGCACATCAGCATTATGAAGAATGCCGATATTATCGCCATCCAAATTCACAAAAGCAGCATCTAAAGATTTATCAATACGCGCAACTTTCGCCCAATAAATAGAGCCCCAGCGCACCTCTTCCATTGGCGGGTCAATCTCAAGCCCTTGCAACTTGCCTTTTACCAGCGCAGCAACCCATAAGCCACCACTCAGCTCTTCAATTAAAATATCCAGCGATTTGCCCCTTTACCCCTAATTTAAACTCTGCGGCACCCCGAACTACATGCTAAAGCAATAAAACAGTGCTACATCAGCACCTTAATTAATTTTCCTTAGCGTTTACCTTCACCGAAAACCAACACCTTCAAGAATCCTCATTGTATCATAAAGTGATAATCCCACTACATTGGAATACGATCCGCTCATAAATTTAATATAGGATTCTGCATGCCCTTGTATAGCATAACCACCAGCCTTGCCATCCCATTCACCCAGCGCGATATAATATTCAATCTCTGCAGCACTTAACCGTTTGAACTGCACACTTGTCTTGACCAATCTATGCACCTCACGCCCATCCGGACATCTTACAGCAATACCGCCATAAACATCATGACGGCGGCCTGACATAATCTTCAAATACTCGCGCGCTTGCTCCGCCGTTTCCGCCTTATCAAGAATACGGCGACCTGCCCCGACAACCGTATCAGCGGCAAGAATATAACTATCCTTATGCTTATCCGCTATAACCTGTGCCTTGCTGCGCGATAAACGCATTGCAAGATCACCGGGAAGTTCGCTCTGTAACGGCGTTTCATCAATATCTGCGGGGATAATATGATCTGGAACAATAGAAATTTGCGCCAGCAAACTCTTACGCCGCGGCGAAGCGGACGCTAAAATTAAAGAACTGGTCTGATTGGCATCTTTTTTCAACAGGCTAAAACAACTCAAGACATAACGAAAAACAATCGAATGAGATGGTATAAAATTAATAAACGATATGAAGAAATATAAAGAAACAGCAATTCAAAGAAATGCTATTTCTCTCTGTAGATAATACGACCTTTAGTCAAATCATACGGCGTCATCTCAACAACCACTGTGTCGCCTTGCAATACACGAATACGATTTTTACGCATTTTCCCCGCTGTATGAGCGAGCACTTCGTGATCATTTTCCAACACAACTCTAAACATTGCATTTGGCAACACTTCAGTTACAACGCCTTTAAACTCAATTAACTCTTCTTTTGCCATGAGACCCTTACATTCTTATTCTGATTAGTTCGAATTTTATATTTGCGCATAATTATTATGACGCAACAGCATCTTATATAATATGGCTTACCACAGAATGCAAAGAGCTTTTACAGATACGGCAAATTTGCCCCGAAGACTTACATCAATTGAAATTGGCTTTCTGGCGAATAATGCGTAACTTTACCTCAAGCTGCGCAGGAGAGAACGGCTTGCGGATATAGGCTGTAACACCTGCTGACTTTGCCTCGACAACAGAATCCATATCGCTACGCCCCGTTAACATCAAAAACGGCATATCCTGATCCACCGATCGTAATTGCTTTAAAACATCAACGCCGGACATGCCCGGCATATTCCAGTCACACACAATCAAATTGATAAAATCAAACGCAGAATCCAGAAAACGCAACGCCTCACGCCCATCTGTCGCCTCAAACACCTGCGTAATACCAAGTTCAGCCAACATTTCCTTTAACATAGCGCGCGCCTCTGCCTGATCTTCAACAACAAGAATCTTAAACTTTTCAAAACCTTCCGTCATTTCACCCTCGTTCCAATCTACCCCTAAAGAAATCAAATAAAGTGCCGTTTCACTTATTCAAACTTCCAAACATTCCCTTCAACCATCCTGCCTGCGTCATCACCTTTGA
>JAUILO010000123.1 GCA_030432775.1 Alphaproteobacteria bacterium | reverse complement strand
TGTTTTACCGCTACCCAGAAGATCAGCCACAGCATCACGTTCTTCGCGCAACTCCTGATCAGTGGCATCCATTCTGGCACGTGAAAATTCATTGATCTCAAGTCCCTGAACGATTTTATACTTACCGTCTTTACACGTACAAGGATAACCGTAAATTACACCTTCTTCGATACCGTATGAACCATCAGAAGGAACGCCCATAGACACCCAATCACCATCGGGTGTACCTAATGTCCAGTCACGCATATGTTCAATCGCTGCATTTGCCGCCGAAGCCGCACTGGATAAGCCGCGTGCTTTGATAATCGCCGCGCCGCGTTGCTGAACAAGTGGAATAAACTCACCCTCATACCAACTTTGCTCGACTTTGCTCATCGCTTCACTGCCACCGACTGTGGCATGATATAAATCAGGATACTGTGTTGAAGAGTGGTTCCCCCAGATGGTCATATTTTTTACATCTGTTGAATGTGTGCCTGTTTTTTCTGCAAGCTGGCTTTTCGCACGGTTATGGTCAAGACGAACCATTGCTGTAAAACATGACGGATCAAGATCAGGCGCATTTTTCTGGGCGATAAGCGAATTTGTGTTTGCCGGATTACCAACAACCAATACTTTCACATCGCGTTTTGCGTGGTCGTTCAACGCTTTACCTTGCGGGCCGAAGATGCCGCCATTTGCTGTTAACAAATCTTTGCGTTCCATACCTTCTTTACGCGGCATAGAGCCAACCAATAACGCATAACTGACATCTTTGAATGCAACATTCAGATCATCTGTCGCAACAACGCCCTTTAAAAGCGGAAATGCACAATCGTTAAGCTCCATCACCACACCTTGTAGCGCGCCAAGAGCAGGAGTGATTTCTAACAAGTGAAGAATAATCGGCTGGTCCTTACCGAGCATGTCTCCGGAGGCAATGCGGAACAAAAGCGCGTAGCCGATTTGGCCTGCGGCACCTGTGACAACAACGCGAACTGGATCTTTCATGGGAATAAGCCTTTCAATAATGAAAATGATAATTTGTGATGCAAATCATAAACCAGTATGACCAGCAAATAAAGAGCCGAATATAATGGCAGCCATATTCGGAATAAAAATATGAATACCGGATTTATCAGGATATTTTCTAATTGATTAAGGAATAACTTTTTAAAAATTCCTATTCAAGGCTTTGGCATTAAATGATTTAGGCAATGGCTTGCTCGATAATACCGTTAAGATCATAAGACAGCTCGTAATGGGCGTGTTCATTGCCAGATGGCACATCTACAAGCCGAACACTGACATTAACTCTTGAATGCTGAATATCGGTAATATCTGTCAAACCGCGCAAACTATCGGCAAGACGGCGCGCCGCCTCAAGTGGCTCTGTATCATAGCGTGGTCTTTGCAAGAGCAAGCAATACTCGCTCTTACCCGTTTGGGCGATGATATCACTCTGTCTGCGGATGCGAACTAGGTATTTAGACAGTTTCGCCGCAGAATAAGACGCGGCAGTCGGACCGTCCAGATCAAAGATTTCCTGATAATTATCAATACCGATAAATACGGCAAAAGTTGTCTCGGCATAACGATCCGCCCGTTCAATCGCAGACAGGAACAGCTGATTAACCGCTGATTTGGCGATAATACCGCCGGCACTGGGGAAATCTTCTTTATCATTACCCAGATGCTCGACCAGACCGATCAAACGTGCCGCATTCTCTACGACCTTTGTTAATGTATCACCAGCCACCGGCTTTGATATCACGTCATTCGCACCTGCCTTCAGACCTTCCTCACGGGCAATCTGTTCGGATAGCAAAACAACATAAGGCATGTAATTTACAGCACGGCGCAATCCGGCAACAATCGGGCGCGCATTGTTAAGTGGTGCAGGATCAAGGAAAATACCATCAAATCGATCACGCTTGATATATTCCATTGCATCATTTTTAACCGGTTGCTCAACAACCTCGTGACCAAGACCCTGAAGCTTCATCTTTACAAGCTCAGTTGTCACAGTGTCGCGGTCAATAATTAAAAACTTCATCGCGGTGATGCCCTATCGGTCAAAATCACTTTAGAGTAGGTAAGCCGGATCATTGTACAAAATAAGTCTGCCTAAAAATAGCCAGAAAAACATTTTATTACATGGGCATACACAACTTACAAACGGATCAGTGTAAAATAGCTGTCTATACCATCATAACAACTTCTCACTTAACGGGGCGTAAAAATTACCTATAAGTTTATCTATGCGTGACAATTTTCTCTGGTTATTATCTTTTCAACGCATAGTTCCAACCATATCTACGCAAATAAACAGCCATGGCCATAATACTCGCCCAACTTATAATACCGCGTCAAAATCACAGTAAAATAAGACTAAAATAAACCACCGTAACATCAATTCTATAATTCCGGATTTATTGTAATGACTAAGAAATGCAGTGCTAAAACCAACAAATCAGAGCCAGATTACAATTGCTCTATCTGTCCGCGTTTGCGTAATTTTATAGAAGAGAATAAGATAAAATTCCCCGATAAATTCAATGGCCCTGTTCCGTCTTTTGGACCAGTTGACGCAAAGCTTCTCATTGTCGGTTTAGCACCCGGGCTTAAAGGAGCAAACTTTACAGGCCGCCCTTTTACCGGTGATTTTGCAGGTGATTTATTATATTCAACCCTAATCAAATACGGCTTTGCCAAAGGCATATATCAAGCGCGGCCGGATGATGGCCTGACACTGCATAATTGTAGAATCACCAATGCGGTACGCTGTGTGCCGCCACAAAACAAACCGACAGGCGACGAAATCAAGAATTGCCAGCCATTTTTCCAGAACACAATGCATGAAATGCCGAACTTGAAGGCGATTTTGGCTCTAGGGAAAATCGGGCATGATACAATCATACGTACACATGGTGAAAAGCTTAGTCAATATAAGTTTGCACATAACTGTACGCACGAACTCCCGAGCGGCATCAAGCTGATTGACAGCTATCATTGTTCGCGTTACAACACACAAACCGGTCGCCTGACCGAAGGAATGTTCCATGATGTTTTTGATACGATCATGGATACGATTCAGTAATTTATATTAATAATCACATCCGTTAATACCAACGAATTCAGGGCAAGTACTCTATAGGCCCGCCACCAAGACCAAATCAGTCTAAAGATTAAATCTGGCCAGAGATTAAGTTTGGCCAATAGATGCCCGCAAACCTTCAGCGACAAAACTACAACAGCAATCGTCCGGCAAGAATCTGATACAATTCAGGTGCGGGTAAAGGTCCGGCTAAAGGTGCGACTAAAGGTGCGATAAAAGTGCGGCTAAAGGTGCGACTAAAGGTGCGATAAAAGTGCGGCTAAAGATTCAGTTAAAACCCCGGTAAAGAAAACGGGCTCAATTCATTCAAGAATCAAGCCCGCCAACTCATAGCCATAAAACCATGCTTATTTCATATATCGAAGACTAACTCGCTAACTTGGTCAAACAAACTTGCGCGCCTGAAAACTCAACGGCGCCAGGATTAGGCTCAATTTGAATATCCTCAACCGTTCCATCATTCACAATCATACTAAAACGCTGCGAACGTACACCAAGACCAGCGGCTGATAAGTCAACCTGAAGACCCAACGCCTTTACAAGTTCGCCGTTACCATCAGGCATCATAGTAATTTTACCGCCTACACCTGTATCCTTTTCCCAGCTTGCCATGACAAACGGATCATTCACCGCAACACAGATAATTTCATCGATGCCTTTGGCCGCAAATTCAGCTTCGCTTCCGGCATAACCTGGCAAATGTTCTTGAGAACAAGTCGGGGTATATGCGCCCGGTACACCAAAGATTACAACCTTACGTCCGGCAATATAATTTGCAAATTCAACGTCATCAAGGCCCGCATCACCCAGTTTCTTGAGTGTTACAGATGGTACTTTTTGTCCAATCTCAATAGTCATTTTATCTCTTCCTTACTGGTTCTATATTTTTTCAGTGGTTACTAGCTATTTAGGGCATTAAGGGTTCATATCAATTGTCTGTTTTTCGCGCTTTATCAAAAGCTTGTTCAGAGCGCGGATATATGCTCTGGCAGATGCCACCATCGTATCAACATTGGCCGCCTGACCAATTACAGTCTTTCCATTTTCTTCGAGCTTCACAGTCACATCGGCCTGCGCATCCGTACCTTTGGTTACGGCGTGCACCTGATACAGCAGAAGGCTAACATCAGGATGCGGAAAAAGCTGCTGTATCGCGTTGAATGTCGCATCAACAGGTCCGTTTCCTTGTGTTGAAGCCGTCTTCTCCTCACCATCAATAGTAAGCGTTAGATCTGCTTTTTGCGGGCCTTCCGAGCCGGCATGCACGCGCAAGGATTTAAACTGGATCGTTTCAAGCTCGTTAAGCGCATCGGCACTGACAAGTGAGACCAAATCTTCTTCAAAAATTGTTTTCTTACGATCCGCAAGATCTTTGAACCGTTTAAATACGTCCTGAAATGCATTATCGCCAAGATCAAAGCCAAGCTCGCTTAACTTGGTGCGCAAAGCATTACGGCCTGAATGCTTACCTAAAACAAGCTCTGATTCGGTCAAGCCGACAGAAGCCGGAGTCATAATTTCATACGTACGATTATCTTTTAACATGCCGTCCTGATGAATACCGCTTTCATGGGCGAACGCATTCGCACCGACAATCGCTTTATTAGGCTGAACATTAAATCCGGTAATAGAAGATAATGTTTTAGAGGCCTTGGTAATCATCGTTGTATCGATATTATTTTCATAAGGAAAAACATCATTACGGGTACGGATTGCCATGATAACTTCTTCCAACGCCGCGTTACCCGCGCGTTCGCCGATACCGTTAATCGTACATTCAATCTGGCGCGCGCCATTTTGAATGCCGGCAAGCGAATTGGCTACAGCCATGCCCAGATCATTGTGACAATGAACCGATAAAATCGCCTTATCCATATTCGGTACACGTTCGATCAACATTGCGAACTGTGCGCCATAATCGGCAGGAGAAGCATAACCAACTGTATCGGGGATATTAATTGTTGTCGCGCCCGCCTTAATTGCCGTTTCAACAGCGCGGCATAGAAAATCATCTTCTGTGCGACTACCATCTTCGGCTGACCATTCAACATCATCCGTATATTGGCGCGCTTTGGATACGCTTTCATAAATTGCGTCCAGCACATCTTCCGGGCTCATTTGCAATTTATGCTTCATATGCAGCGGCGATGTCGAAATGAAAGTATGAATACGCTTATGTTTGGCAGGGGCGATTGCCTCGGCTGATGCCTCAATATCCGAAGCTTTAGCACGGCATAATCCGGCGATGGTCGCGTTTTTTACTGTACGTGCAATTTCCTGAACTGATTCGAAATCGCCCTGCGAGGCAATCGGAAACCCTGCCTCGATCACGTCCACACCCATATCATCAAGGATAGCGGCCATACGAAGCTTTTCTTCCAAATTCATCGAACAGCCCGGTGACTGCTCGCCATCTCTTAAAGTGGTATCGAAAATAATGACACGATTGCTGCCATTGACTGTTTGTGGGTCGATATGACCTCGCTCAAATTTATTTTGCGTAGACATTGTCTGTTGCTCCTTATTCGCGACCTAAAAAAGTCTGCATCACTGTTGTACTTTATTTTATGGATTTAATGAAGATGTCCTCTGAATACAGCCAATACAAAGTGGCCTTCTATGCTTTAAGCATTCAGAGGGCTGATAAGTCGCAGGAGCGCTAGGTTTTGTCTTATCTCGTAATTCATAACTTGCTTATAACCGATCAATTCCACATATGGCAACGGTTATTTTTCTTTGTTTATTTTTTTACTTCACGAAGATCAAGCTGGCGTGCTTCATCAACAAGCATGATCGGAATGCCATCACGAATAGGATAGGCCAGCCCCGCTTGATCGGAAATCAGCTCTTGTTTATCTGCATCATAACGCAGCGGTACATGCGTTAGCGGACATACGAGTATTTCGAGTAATTTAGGATCGGCGGTCTTGCTCATGTGATCAGCTCTATATTTGATATGTTTTCTTTATTCTATAACTTGAATTTATTGCATGATTTTACAGCACAGGCAAAGCTTTAAGGCAAATAATTCTGGCCTGAGCCTAATGCTTACATAAATCAGGATCACAATTGGAATGAATAGCCATCTCCAATATGGTCATGAATAAATCGGCACGTTCTTTACAACATGGCGCTTCGAGTAACGCCTGCTTTTCAGATGTTTCCAGCGGACATATCATTGACAAACATGTAACAATACGGCTATCGCTTGCCTCATCAATTATATCACCATTACAGCTAATGCCCTGCTGATCAAAATATTTAGCCAGCAAACTTTTCAAACGATCACGATCAAGATTAATACAATCAACACGTTCGAAATCCTTCTGGAATTTTTTCCAGTCCGGCCGCACACGCCGATAACCGGATCGTGGCTCTAATTCGCTTTCAATCTCAAAACGCGACAAGCCAGATAATGTTATCAAGTAACGATCATCTTCCATTTCTTCAAAGGCGGTAATTTTCCCGGCACAGCCGATTTTATAAAGGGAGGGAGATTTAGCGCATTTATCGCGCTCCGGACTTTCCGCCAATACAGCGTCTTCGCACTGGCCGTGGCGTGATTGGATCATGCCGATAATGCGATTGGAGCGCATTACATCTTCGACCATCGCAACATAGCGCCGCTCGAATATATTTAACGGAAGCTGGCCACCGGGCAGCAAAACCGCGCCATCCAGCGGAAAAATGGGTATTTCATCCGGAAGCGCATCAAATTCTACTTTATAAACGGTGTTTTTAGTCTCCATCTTACCAATATAGTTGTGAATAACGGTTACGGAAAGGGTGCTTTACAAAAAACTTCATCAACAGGGTTTTTAATGCGCTCATTCCTTTCTTTAAATGATTTTCATCACGGTGGAGGGCTGTTTTTCTATAGCGCCCTCACCCGTTATGATGATCCGGCTTTGCACGTAATCTTTCATTTTATCAAGTACGCTGCGTACTTGTTCGGTATGCACCGTCACATCACCAAAAACAGGAACATGAACAAAAGCGA
>JAUILO010000122.1 GCA_030432775.1 Alphaproteobacteria bacterium | reverse complement strand
CCTGCGCAGTCCGCACAGAAGACCTTATATTCGCTATTGTATTCTTCAACTCTGCCTTGATATCAACCGCACGCGATAAAAGAGATTCATCCGCAGCACCTTCGGCAACCATCGCTTCAATACGTTCTATATATTCAGCAAGACGCGCGTCATAGGCATCCATCTCGTCCAGAATTTCGCGGGCACGAATAACATCCAGATATGATAAAACCGTTCTTAAAGATAGATTCTCACGAATATCCATCACATTGTATTTGGCAGATTCAAGCCTATCTTCTGCGGCGTCAACCTTATTCACTGTTTCAAAACCACGGAAGATCGGCTGTGTTAAAGTCACCCCGCCTTCCCACAAATATGAATACGCACTGCCTCTGGTGACCGTCAAACCACGGCTTGTGCTGTTATCTGCGAAGACACGACCGCCAGTGGCGCGCACGTTTAAATCCGGAAAGTATGAGGCAAATTCTTCGGCGCGCTCAGCGCTTGTGGCCATTTCATTTGCAATGGCGCTTTCGATAGTTGGGTGATTGGCTAACGCAGATCTTACTGCAGAATCTAGCTCTTCAGCTTTCGCAAAACCGATGGCAGACACACTAAGTAATAGTGCTGCCGACAAAAAAGAAAAACATCTCATTGTATTATTCATCATGACCGAATGGTGTTTAGGTGAAAAGATTGTTCCCAGACTTACAAACAACAGAGTACCCAATCCCATGCGCTCTAGCAAGTCGAATAGAGAAATTAATCTATTTTATTTTGCACAGCACCATGCAATTCGCACTGACCGATCTTGCAACACGACCTGCTAGCCTAAAATTTATCAAATAGCTTAAGCTTTTAAACATTTTGTACTTCACAAAAGCATCAACATAAGGCAAGTTTATGCACTGTCATATAAATCAGCGCTGAAACCAGCCACTAGAACGCAGCTAAAAAGGAACGAAAAAGTGACCTTAAACATCTCTGTTTTAAAAGAAAAAGCAGCACACGAAAAACGCGTGGCCGCGTCTCCTGACACTGTAAAGAAATATACAGGCATGGGATGCACTGTTTACATCGAAACAAAAGCCGGCGAACACGCCTCCTTTACAGATGATATGTACAAGGACGCAGGCGCCAAGATCACTTCAAGCGCTTCGGAAGCTGTGAAAAAGGCAGATATCTTACTTTGTGTCCAGCCACCGGCGGACAGCGTTGTATCAGACCTTAAAAAAGGTGCTATTCTAGCTGGCATTCTTGCCCCTTATGACAATGAATCTTCACTCAAAAAATGGGCAAAAGACGGCATTATCACTCTTTCAATGGAACTTATTCCCCGAATTACCCGCGCTCAGGCCATGGATGTATTATCATCACAAGCAAACCTTGCCGGTTACCGTGCCGTTCTTGATGCATCCGCCGAATTTAATCGCGCATTTCCAATGATGATGACTGCGGCCGGCACGGTTCCGCCAGCGCGTGTATTTGTTATGGGTGCAGGGGTTGCTGGCTTACAGGCCATTGCGACAGCCAAAAGACTTGGCGCAATCGTATCGGCAACAGATGTTCGTCCGGCAGCCAAAGAGCAAGTTGAATCACTCGGCGGCACATTCATTGCCGTTGAGGATGAAGAATTCAAACAAGCCGAAACCGCAGGCGGTTATGCCAAGGAAATGTCAAAAGAATACCAAGCCAAGCAACAGGCACTTGTTGAAGAAACTCTTCTCAAGCAGGATATTGTTATTACGACAGCACTTATTCCAGGCCGTCCGGCACCAAAATTAATTTCCGAGAAAATGATCAAATCAATGAAACCCGGATCAGTCATTATTGACCTTGCGGTTGAGCGCGGTGGCAACTGTGCCGGCGCACAGGCTGGTAAAATCATCGAAAAAGACGGCGTTAAAATTGTTGGTCACGCAAACGTACCAAGCCGCCTTGCCGCTTCGGCCGCGTCACTTTACTCCAAGAATCTACAGAATCTTTTGGGTCTGATTATTGACAGCGAAAAAGCAGCCCTTAAAATTGACTGGGAAGACGAAATTATCAAAGGCATTACATTGACCAAAGATGGCAAACTGGTTCACCCGAATTTCTCTAAAGGGGACGAAAACAAAGCAACGCCTGCGAAAGCCGAAAAAAAAGGCGATAGCAAGCCTGCAGCGAAAAAAACACCTGCTAAAACCACAGCCAAAACTACGGCGGTAAAGAAGGCTCCTGCGAAAAAAGCGCCGGCGAAAAAGCCTGCAACCAAGAAACCCGCCGCATCAAAGACAGCAACAAAAACAGCGGCGACGAAGAAAACAGCACCAAAGAAAGCAACCGATACGAGCAAGAAAAAAGCTTGATCTTGTTATTAGAAATATGCACTAACCCGTTAACAAAACAGGAAAAATACCATGTCAGACACACCTGAAAACCTGCCGGAGAATGCGGCAAATCTTGCAAACACAGCGAAGGACCTTGCGGATCAGGCTGCGCATATCGCAGCGCAAGCATCACAGCTTATCGATCAGGCCGCTGGCGCACATGGCGGCGAATTCCTTATCACAGGGATCACAGTTTTCATTCTAGCATGCTTTGTTGGCTATTACGTTGTATGGCGCGTTACACCGGCTCTGCACTCTCCGCTTATGGGTGTTACCAACGCGATTTCATCGGTCATTATTGTGGGGGCTCTACTTTCTGTTGGGGCGTCTGAAGTCGGTTTCTCTAAATTCATGGGTTTTTTGGCGGTAACACTGGCATCAGTGAACATCTTCGGTGGATTTATTGTAACCAGTCGCATGTTACACATGTTTAAGAAAAAAGATTAATTTAAGGAAGGCTCAAACAGATGGAAACTCTGGCACCTCTTGCATATCTGATTGCATCAATTTGTTTTATTATGGCTTTGCGTGGCCTTTCCAGCCCGGTTACAGCCCGGCAAGGCTTAACATACGGTATATCCGGTATGACTCTCGCAATTGTTGTCACGTTGCTGACACCAACGGTAAGCTCTTATGGCCTCATTATTCTTGGTATCGCCATTGGCGGTAGTATCGGTACAATACTGGCCAAGAAAATCGCGATGACCGATCTGCCACAACTTGTGGCCGCATTCCACTCTTTGGTAGGTCTGGCCGCAGTCTGTGTCGCCGCATCCGCATTTTTCAACCCGTCTGCCTTTGGCATTGGCGAGATTGGCGATATTAAAACAGTCAGCCTGATTGAAATGTCTATTGGTACAGCTGTCGGCGCACTTACATTCACAGGCTCTTTAATTGCCTGGGGCAAGCTTCAGGGTGTCGTATCAGGCAAACCGATTACATTTGGTGGTCAACACGCATTTAACGCCGCACTTGGTGTTTTACTAGTTGTTTTGATCATCATGCTTTGCATTACCCAAGCTCCGATTTACTTCTGGGCCATTACATTTCTAGCGCTGGCGCTTGGTATTTTAATGATCATTCCAATTGGCGGCGCAGATATGCCGGTTATCGTATCTATGCTGAACTCTTATTCAGGCTGGGCGGCTGCCGGTATCGGCTTCACGCTTCACAACAACCTGTTGATTATCACAGGTGCGTTGGTGGGTGCGTCCGGCGCCATCCTTTCATACATCATGTGTAAAGGTATGAACCGTTCATTCATCAGCGTTCTACTTGGTGGATTTGGCGGCGAACAAGCCGCAGGTGGCGCAGCAGATATGGGTGACCGTCAAGCCAAGATTGGATCTGCTGAAGATGCCGCCTACATCATGAAAAATGCATCAAGCGTCATTATTGTACCTGGTTACGGCATGGCGGTTGCTCAGGCGCAGCACGCATTGCGCGAAATGGCCGATCTTTTGAAAAAAGAAGGCGTAAAGGTGACATATGCTATTCATCCTGTTGCAGGTAGAATGCCAGGGCACATGAACGTGTTGCTGGCCGAAGCCAATGTTCCATACGAGGATGTGTTTGAATTGGAAGACATCAACCGTGACTTTTCACAAACAGATGTTGTGTATGTGATCGGTGCGAATGACATCACCAACCCCTCTGCCAAGACTGATTCGTCTTCACCGATTTACGGCATGCCTGTTCTTGATGTCGAGAAGGCGCAAACAGTGCTGTTTATCAAGCGATCTCTGGGGTCTGGCTATGCCGGTATTGATAACCCGCTATTCTACGCCGATAACACAATGATGCTTCTGGCTGATGCAAAAAAAATGACAGAAGACATTGTTAAATCTCTAGAACACTAGAATCACTTTATAGCGAATAAAACAAAAAGCCGCAGAATCTGCGGCTTTTTTGTGTTTGGTAGCAACTGTGCATAAACAACATTTATACCATATATTAGAAAAAGATACTATATTGAAACTTACATCCAACTTACGGCATAATAAGATTAAGAAATTTGTTTACTATTTGTTAAAGTTTCACTGTTAACACTGAATATAAAGATAATAAAAATCTGTGTTAACAAGCAGGATGAGGTAATGAATCCAGAAGACTTTAAGCAGCATTGGGATGCAGCAGCAATACCCCCGAATAAGTGGCGGGGAAGTCTTTATTTTACATCAGATACAGGACATAAAATACGGTACGGCCATGCCCCTGCGCAAGGCCAGACAATAGGCAGCGTTGTTCTGACACACGGATATGGCGAACATATCGACATTTATTTCGAAACAATCAAAAATTATCAAAAAATGGGCTATGAAGTTTTTGCTATGGACTGGCACGGTCATGGTAAATCCGAACATGCCAATAAAGAAGATCACAAACGCTCTAGCTCACAAGGCATGCAGCGTCATGCGGATGATTTAAGTTCTTTCATCGAAGATATTGTAACGCCACAGCGCCACCCGGATAGTAAATCATTAATCATGAGCACCAACTCTATGGGGGGACATGCAGGTCTTTTGTACCTGAAGGATCATGATGATGTTTTCGATGCCGCCATTATGAGTACTCCGATGTTTGATATAACGCGCATGGGTCTTCCCAAAGCGATGACACCGGTACTGCGCTGGGCATTTAATGCGGCAAGCAAGATTGGCCTGAAAAACGTCCCTATTCCGACTGGCGGGTCTATTTCCAAAAAACTGGAGCGTTTTGCACAGCCCCCAACAGACACAAAACAAACCGATTTATCCGGCCTGAATATCAGATCCTATATTGCTGATCTGGTGCGGGCATTTCACCCCAAAGCACAAATCGGCGAACCAACAGTTGGCTGGATTGCATCGGTATATAACTCCGTTCATAAAGCCATGCAGCCTGATTTTCTAAAATCTATCAAAACCCCTGTGCTGATCGGGACCGCTGGTAAAGACGATCTCGTTGATAACGAGGCACAAGATAAAGCAGTTAAATATATGCCCAATGCAGAACAGCTATTTTTACCAAGCGCCACACATGTTCTTTGGCTAGAGCCGGACGAGAACCATAATCGCTGGTGGAATGCTATTGATGATTTTCTGGAACGCCGTACAAAAGCGCCTAAACCCAGTACACCTGATAACGATGATACAATCCCGTTCACACAGCCAGCAAACAACAATGCTGCGCAACCGCGCAACCGTGGCTTCAATGGATTTGTCGCGCCGACAGCTGCGTAAAAAAATAACTAATCAAATTAATGCAAAAAGAGGTATAATTAACTATGCAGGTTATTTATCTGTAATAGAAAACTAATACTGGTTTGATGAATCAACTAGGATTACACTTCACCTCATGAGTAGCGAAAAAATAGAAATTCAACCTGAAGATCAAGAACCTTACCCAGAGCCACATAACTGGCGCTGGCACAGTTTCAAAACGCCCAAAGGCAAAACAATCCGATTCGGCACTTGCGCGCCTGATAGTAACATTCCTGATGCCGTTGTTCTTGTTTTACAGGGGCGTGGTGAATTCATTGAAAAATACTTTGAACTGGCCGAGGACCTACAGAAACATAATTACAGCTTCTGGATGATTGACTGGCAAGGTCAGGGTAAATCTGACCGCTTGCTTAAAGACCCGCAAAAAGGCCATTCGGAGTCGTTTGACCTGCATGTTGAAGACCTTCATCACTTTTATCTGGAATATGTGAAGCATTCGGCTGTTCACCCTGATGTTGGACGTATTCCTCTGGTCATTATGGGGCACTCAATGGGTGCAAATATTGCGCTACGCTACATTGCTAAACACCCTGATACTTTTGAAGCAGCGACATTTGTCGCGCCTATGTTCGGTATCAAAGATGTTGAAAAGAAACCGGCATGGTTTGTCTACCCTGCGATCCGCTTTTTGAATACACTTATGAGCAAATCATACTTCATGCTTGGTGGTAAACAATGGAAGGCAGTGACAAGGGATCCGTCCAAAAACAATGTTTTCACAACGGATGAAACACGCGGCTCCATTCATAATGCATGGTGTGAGTACGATCCGGCTTTACAGCTTGGCAATTTTACAAATGGCTGGCTATATCATGCAATTGAATCATGTTCATTTGTTCAACATATGAAAAACCTTGGCGAGATCAAAATTCCGACTTTGTTCGCGCTGGCCGGTGAAGAAGAGCTTGTCGATAACGATATCGCGCGCAAAATCGCCGGCAAACTGAATGGCAGCATAATTTTAGACCTGCCAACGGCCAAGCACGAAATATTAATGGAAAACGATGAAATCCGGAATAAGCTGTTAAACGCTTTTGACGAAATGCTGAAAGAAAATAACATTAAAGACAAGTTGAAACGTTTCTAAGAAACGGGCAATATACTCAAATATAAGAACCAACGAAGAGAGATCTACCATGGAACAAGCGCCGGGCGATTTTAGTGATAAAGTTATCTACCGACTCAGTGACAGAATTCTGTTTGCTTTAGAGCTTGCATTGACACAGGAAGATGACGCGATTTCAGAAATTCTGGTTAAAGCGCTGGAAATGGCGATGACAAGAAACACTGGCGGTGGTGAGTTTATCGAAAGAAGAGATTACCCGCCGGAAATCGAAAATGCCTTAAACCAACTTGACGCGATCAAAGCGAAAAAAGAGCTGTAGATCGGTTTTGTAGGCTGTCGTAACATTTTATGAGTTACGCAAGTACCCTGCTATTAATACATGCCAGCATAGACCTTACTCTATAAGGTCTAACCATTCTTGTTCGCTCAGTATATTCACCCCCAACTCTGTGGCTTT
>JAUILO010000121.1 GCA_030432775.1 Alphaproteobacteria bacterium | reverse complement strand
TGGTGGGTGGCAATAGTTTTCAAATGTGGATATTCAGAAAATACACGCCCCAGATTATTCCACATATCTTTGATGATGCGCTGTTTTTCATCAAGCGTTCTATCGGGGAATACATCACCTAGGTTTTTCAGCGCAGTTTGTGATGATTTCATGAAACGGCCGACAACCTGCCCGAGCATACCGCCAAGCGCAGAGGCTATAGGCAAAGGCAGAATGCGAAAAATGAAATATAACGCGTAAACAAAACAGGCCTGTATGAAATATTTGGTTTTCTTCATGATGCCCTGCTAGTTTTGTGCGGCTGATATCTTGTCTTTGATAAGGCTGGAGAGCTGTTTTTTATCTTTCCAGGCCAGATCCATTTTCAGTACGATAACGGATGATTGTTCTTTGAAACTTTTCGGTAGTTTCACGAAATCTTTCTCTGTTGTTATGATTTGTGCGGCATTGTTTTGTGCGGTTTGCTCAAATAAATCCAGATCCACAGTGTCGTAATAATAATGATCAGGGTAGGGGTGAAACGAAACGATATGTCCGCCAAGTTCCTCTATTGTTGTGCGAAAATTATCCGGATGGGCAATGCCGGTAAAGGCAACATAATTTTTGGTGTCTGTGATGCCGTGGTTTTTCGCCGCAACGTAGGATGCGCGCAATAACGGTTTATTCTTCATCACAGCTGGCATGGAATTTTCAAAGTTTTTGATATAGTCATCATTGCCGATAATAACAAAAGCATCGGTTTTTTTAGTGCCGGATTTAATGGTTTCGCGTAATGGTCCGGCTGGAAAGAGGCGAGCTGTACCATAGCCCTTTTTTGCATTGATAATCGTTAAACACAGATCTTTCTTAAGGGAGGGGTTTTGCAAACCGTCATCCATGATAATCAGGTCACAGCCGCTTTTCTCGGCAAGCTTTGCGCCCGATTTGCGATTGGCGCTAATGATAACCGGCGCATGCTGTGCTAGTAATTGAGCCTCATCACCGGTTTGCACGGTGTTATGTGTGTCAGGATTAATCAGTGTTGGTGACACTATTTCACCGCCATACCCGCGGGTTAAAAAACAAGGGGACTTCGCTAGCTTGCTTTGTATGACAAGATCCATAATAGCGATCGCAGACGGGGTCTTGCCAGAGCCGCCAGCTGTGAGATTTCCGATGCATATAACTGGTATGGATGGTTTATACGGTACTGTGACCATAGCGCGCAGCTTGCCAGCCGTTGCATATAAACAACCAAAAGGGATTAAAATCCAACTGAATATGCGTCCTGCGAGGGATGGAGTGTACCAAAAAGATGGTGTTCTGAATAAAAAGAGACCTGACATCAAGCAGCTACATTTTCTTTTGATTTATCTTCGAGTAATTCTACCACAGGTTCTAGGGAATTGATGATTTTATCAAGTACTTTTGCTTTTTCTGCGGCAAAATTGGACGCCTTGTTCTGAAGTGCATTCAAGCCTTCTTCATCCGAAAGCAGTTTTTCCAGTTTGTTCTGTAGCTCTTCTTCGCTTCTGACCATTAATGTGGCGCTCGCGGCAGAAAAATCATCATATATTTTCTGCAGGTTCTGAATTTTAGGGCCATGAAGAATAGCACAGCTCATTTGTGCGGCTTCAATCGGGTTATGCCCGCCGCCGCCATCCGTGCTTAATGAACGGCCGATAAAGGCTATAGGGCTGAGCTGGTAAAACAAACCAAGCTCGCCAATCGTATCGGCGATATAGACATCATCGCTATCAATAGGCAGCAAGTGATTGCTGTGACGGAATTGCGCTTTCAAACCAAATTTCTCGGCTAGCGGTTTGATCGCATCGCGGCGTTCGGGGTGGCGCGGTACGATAATAGTCAAAAGATCCTGATGGATCTTTTTCAGATGCAAATGTATGCGAAACGCGATGTCTTCTTCGCCTTTATGAGTGCTGGCCATAAGCCATAGTGGCCTGTTTTTTGTTACATCACGCAGTTTTTTAAGTTCTTCCTCATCGTAAGGCAGCGGCTTTGATGCGTATTTCAGGTTATCTGAAACAATAACATTCTCATGCCCAAGTTTTTCAAAATGCACGGCATCATCTTTGGTTTGGGTAATACAGACGGTAAATGTGTTCAGTACCCGTCTGGCAGAACGCTTGATACGTTTCCAGCTTTTAAAGGATTTCGGTGATAGGCGCGCATTGACAAGAGCGGCAGTGATATTCCGTTTTTGTATACTTAATAACATATTCGGCCATAGTTCTGATTCCATCCATACAACCGCATCAGGCATCCAGTGATCCAAAAATGTGGTTACCCATTTGGGGTGATCAATCGGGTAATATTGATGAATGGCTTGCTCGGGCAGGCGTTGATCCAGTAATTTTGCCGATGTCACAGTTCCTGTTGTGACAAGAATAGAGATATCGGGCAGGCGCTCTACAAGGGCATTGATCAGGATCAGGGTTGATTGAGCCTCACCTACACTTGCTGCATGAAACCATAGAAGGGCACCTTTGGGACGTGGTACAGCGGTCTGCCCCATACGTTCAGTATACCGGTCCTGATCTTCTTTACCTTTCTTGAGCCTTTTCTTAATAAGTATTTTTAAGAAAGGTGTGCAAAGTACTGTAAGTAAACGATAAAGCTTTAGCATATTCTTGTTATTCTTGATGTTGTTATTCTTGTTTATACCGCTTGTTTTTCGACAGGTTTAACCCGTGCATCACGGCATATTATACTTATTAAAGGTGAATAAGGTGTATCAGGGCTTTGTTTTAACCTCAATGATAAGGGTATAAAATAGCAGGCGTCATTTTCTGACTGTGTTTCATCAAACATAATAACCGCAGCGCGCATTATAAACCTCGATAATAAGCTCAATGTTTATAATGCAATCGCTACGAATTCACAATATTAACTGTGATTAATTACAAGATCCGCCACAGGTACATGGGTCGGATTCTCCACCGCCGCTATATGTACAAGATGGGTTGGTACATACACACTCACAATATTTGCTGCCGCTTGGAATATCAACAACGATACCTGTAGGTACTGCGTGTCCACAAGATGCACCGGCAACGCCTGGAGGCATGATTTTATCAAGATGGGTGATAATTGGATCGTCTTTGTATGGGTCGCCGTTACCAATACCTGATGCTCTTTCTTCACCGCCGGTGATAGAGAATAGGGCCATATTGCCGCCATTGCTTTCTTTGGCATATGCCTCGGATCTCATATCGGCAATTGCGCCAGGTGGTGTACATTCGGCAATGCCTGGCATAGCAACACGTGGATCATTGCTTTCATACCAAGCAAAATCAAAGAACGAATCTCTGTCTGCTTCATCAAGAAAGTTCATACATCTGGCTTCGGCCCATACTTGTCGCATCATGCTACAGTTATAGCTGCCGTTATCAACATCATCTTCATCGTAATTAAGCGAGCTGCGCTCATTTAGAAATGTGTGTTCAAAGTTGCCGGCAATATAGGCGCTGATTGACGCGCCCACGACTGCGCCGAGGTGATCACCAAGATCATCATCATCAACTGGTGTGTCGCCAAGCTGGTCTGTTTCACTGAATAGACCTGCTCCATCACCGCGCGCAACTTCGCGCACGAATCTGTTGAAACAAGTGTATTCAAGAACACTATCCGGTTTGAAAATAAGATTTTTATTTTGTGTTATCTCGCGCTGTACTTCCAGATATGCTTTGGATTCAAGGGCATCCATATATTCAGGATCACAAGCAGTGGCTGGCTGCGCCTTAACGATTTGAGGTGTTATAGCAAGAATAGCAATAGTTAAAACAACTAGGTGTAATAGATTACCTATACGAAATAGTTTGTTCTTATCTTGTCTCATCTTTGGTCCTCACTTTATTGGCTGTTGTATATATATTTGTTATCGGCTGCGCCGTTACTCTTCGGGGTATATGGTCTGTAGATATATTGTTTTTTTGTGGTTGATGTATTGTTCTGACCGCCTTGACCTTGCGACGTGCGCTGCTGCTGTTTTTGTTGGTTTTTTTGACGTTTGGCAGCAAGCTTTGCTTCGTATTGAAGCGCTTTTTGCTGAGCACGTTTATCAGCTTCGGCGTTGGCGATTGCAAAATTGGCCTGATTTTGTTCTTTTGTTTTGGCGATTGATAATTCAACAGGGCTGAGAGAACCGGAAGAGTTGCGATCCACCATGTAAGTTTTCTTATCCAGTTTATAAACCTTGTTCTTGGATTTTGAAGAAGATTTCTTGTTTGAATCCGGATTATCTAGAAATAAAGGCGATGCTTTTGAGCTATCACCTTTTCTGTTGAAAATGCCAAAAAGGCCGCGCTCATTTTCAGCGCTGGCCATCTCGAAACCGCTGGATATTTGTGAAATTTGTAGTTTGTGTGAATCGGATTTGTACGCAGCCGCGCTTGCTATTGCGCTGAATCCAACGGCAAAAGTTATATAAACACAAGTACTTACTATAAAACGAACAGAAGCCATTCAGCTATTTCCCCGTAAAATTCTCACAGTCCCACTACATTTTATTATTGTAACAGAATAAGAGGAGAAATTCCAATGGATTAGAGCGTTATACAGTCAGGAAAACACATAAAAGATATTTTTTAGCCTGCCATCTTGGGAAGGTCTTCTGAAAGAATGGCCATGTTAAAGTCGTAAGATGTCTCGCCATCTTCTTCGTCTTTGTAAATAACGCCGATAAATTCACCGTTCAAAAGGACTTCCGCAGATTCTTCTGCCTTTGGTCTTTCTCGCAATGATATAGAAGATGTACCGAATGTTGTGTTCATGTATGCTTCTATTCTGATGATATCTTGTTTTGAAATGGCCATAAAAGTTCCTTCCGATTACGCGTGCTATTTTTAATTTTCATCTGTTTGGGTGATTAAGTTATCCGGATCATAATTTTTTTTAAACGGAAAAGCTACGGCTTCTTCACATTTTTTCATCAAATCTTTTCGGTTTGTGTAATCTTTTGGCTCAATTACGTCGTGAAAGGTAATGGTAACGCCCAGGGATTTGAGTTTGGCAACATTCCATAGATGCGGTGCTAATGTCATATCCCCATACCATGCGTAATGGTCATAATCGGTCTGTGTTTTTGGTTCTGTGCCGTTTATGAATGATAGTTCAATGGTAAAGGGCTGTATTGTAACGCTTTTGTCAACGTGGAGCAGTGGTTCGAAAAAGCTGGATTTAAATGGCAGGATTTGCTGACCGTTTGTTGATGTGCCTTCGGGAAATATGATTAGGTTGTCGCCTTGATTTAACCTGTTCTGTATTTGTGTGCTGCCGTCGCGCGTTCCTTGTTTGGATCGCGTGATGAATATGCTTTTCTGAAGTACGGCAAGCTGCCCGAATAAGGGCCATCCAGCAACTTCGGATTTGGCAACAAATGACCCTTTTATGGTCGCGCCCAGCACCATGATATCAAGATATGAAATGTGATTACCTGCGAAAAAACAGTTATATGCTGGTGGTGTTGCGCCTTTTACATGTATTTTTATGCCGAATATCGCACAAACGCTGCGGCATAATATGCGCGGAAGTGTGTGGGTAAAACGGTTTCCTGTAAGAAGAAGGACGAAACATTGTAAAAATGCCAGAACAATGGCAATGGCTAGAAAAGTCAGAAGTTTGATTGTGGCAATGATTTGGGGCATGTACGTTTGCGTTATCTGCGTTATATGGATCGACTTCGCGGTGTAGTTATTTAAATCGAGCCGCGTGCCAGAACAGTTTCCGCCTGTTCGGCATCTTCCTCGACTTTTCGTGCGAGTTCTTTTTTGTCGTCAGCCGCTTTGTTGATTTTTCGTGTGTAGTGATTTTTGTAACGGTCGGCAATTTGGTGTACCGGCAATATGATACAGACATCTGTTGTGTTGAATTGGTGGTCTATAACCGCGCCTTCGCCAATATATGCGCCTGCTCTCAGGTAGCCTTTGACAAGCGGCGGCAATTCTTTGAAGGCTTGTTTGATCTCGATATCGCTTTTAGGGATAATATTCATATCGATATAACGGTCTTTCACAGCCACAGCCTTGAATTTATCAGGCGCTGTGTGGAAATGGTGCAGGTATGATAGCTGTAGGGCTAACGCGTTTATGTCTGTACCGTGCAGGCTGGCGCAGCCAAATAACAATCCCAGATCATGACGGAATGTATAATCTACAATCGCTTCCCATAGTTTTTGTAAGATAGGTCTAGTGCGATAGTCTGCAAGCACGCAGGAGCGCCCAAGTTCTAATAAAGGCTCGCCGCAATTGATCAGAGATGAAATGTTATATTCGCTGCTGGTGTAAAATTCGCCGTGCTTTTGGGCAATGTCCTGACGTAGAAGTCTATACGTGCCCACGATCTTTTCGTTAATGTCGCTTTTGCTGTGGTCAATAGCAACCAGATGATCGGTAACATCATCAAATGAATCGAAGTCGCGTCGCTGTGCTGCCATATCTTCTGTAGGTGTCGCAGAGTATTCTTCATAAAATACTTTGTAACGAAGGTGCTGTGCAGCCCTGATCTCTTCTTCGCTTTGTGCGAGGCGAACCTCAACGCTTTCTATACTGATTTGGGATAGTCCCATAATTCAACATCTATTCTGTGACTATAATTTACGCTGTAATTAGCCGTTTAATTCTATCTGTAAACATCGCATATTCACCATTCCTAGGCGTAAACGTCAAGGATAAATCTCTTTGTTGGTTTTATTGCAGTTTATATCTGGTGATAATACTATATGGGATAGGTATTCTAAAATAAAGCCGCGTGAGACAAAGAATGGAACAAAAACACAAAATATTATTCCTGTGCACCGGAAATATATGCCGTTCGCCCACGGCTGAAGCTTGTTTTAGGTATAAGGTACGGGCCGCAGGGCTGGGCAGTGTGTTGCGCTATGACTCGGCCGGAACCCATGGTTATCATATTGGCTCACCGCCTGATAGCCGGTCAATTAAAGTTGCGGCCAGTCACGGAATTGATATGGCAGATCTGCGGGCGCGAAAGATAAAGCCGTCTGATTATGACGATTTTGATATGATCCTGGCTATGGATCGCTCGCATATGGATTACCTGAAACATGGTGCGATAAAAGAGCAAAGGGCTGAATTGCATATGTTTTTGGACTTTGTGCAGGGCGGGGATGTCATTGATATACCGGATCCGTATTATGGCAGTATAGCCGGTTTTGAACATGTTTTGCAGCTTATTGATCGCGGGTGTGATTCGTTATTGGCACATTTACGTAAA
>JAUILO010000120.1 GCA_030432775.1 Alphaproteobacteria bacterium | reverse complement strand
TACGTGTAAAGATGGTAAGTATAAAATCGTTCAGGGACTTGAGATCAATGAATTTTCACGTGCCAGAATGGATGCCACTGATCAGGAGTTGCGCGAAGAACGTGATGCTGTGGCTGATCTTCTGGGTAGCGGTAAAACACAAGCCGCATAATATTCGCGATTTCCGGCATTGGAATAAATCGCGATTTCCATTCCATGGTATTTTGCTCATAGTATTTTACCCATAGTATTTTGCATGAAACCCTTATGTTTATAGGGGTTTTATTGCATTTTGGGCTCTGGGTTGTCTTGTCTATATGCTATGCCTATTTGGTCTGTCTATATTGTCTATGGAAGTTTGGTCTTTTAAATAGTACAATGGGGCTAGATTACTACTAGTCATTCACCTTCATTTTTCAGGTTTATCATGTCATATCGTTTTGTTTTAGGCCTTTTGGTCTCTGCTTCCTTTATTTCCTTTGGTGCCGGCGATGCCCTGGCCAAGAAGGGTAAGGGCCCTGACGCAATGATTGAAAAGGCTATTCAGGATAGCGCGCAGATGCCGGAGGATATGTCTATTCCCATTATTGAGCCAGCAAAGCTTACGCAAGAAGATATCGCCTCCCCTGAACCGGAGCCGATGGTTGATAATGAAGCCGGTTTTAAAGCCGGACCATTACGATTCTTGCCGTCATTGGGGCTAAGCTCTGGTTACGATAGTAATATTTACACAACTGAAGATGATGAAGTTGACGATTATTTCACGCAGGTAAAGCCGGAGCTATCTATTGTTCTGGAAGATAGTCCACATGAAGCAGCTTTGACATTAAAAAGCGATTACAAGGCATATTGGGACGAATCAGACGAAGACCGTCATAACTTCGGCGCGCATTTCAAAAGTGAGATTGCCTTATCGGATGTATTATCTGTGCCACTTGCCGCTTCTTGGGAACGTACGCATGAAGAGCGCAAGGATGATCTTGACGTGCAGCTCTCCGAAGAGCCGCTTGAAAATGATGACTGGATGGTAAGCGGCGGTTTACGCATTAAACCGGGCGCACTTGGCGCCACTATTTTGGGTAGTTACCAAGACCAGTCTTATGAAGATGGCATTGCAAAAAATGGCGGCGGACGTATCGTGCGCGGCGATGCTGATCGCGAGATTACCGCTGGTGAGCTTACAATAGATTACGATGTGTCGGGTACTGCAACGGCGTTATTATCAGGCCGTTACGAAGACCGCCAATATGACCAGAACAGTTTCGAAGCCGGTGCGTACACAGGGTCAAACCGCACAAGCGAAGCATGGAGCGCCAAGGTAGGTATGAAGCTTGCCTATAAAGACCTGAAGACAGAATTTTATCTGGGCTATGCCGATTTCAATTATGATGATAACGGCGTTGAAGATATTCAAGATTTCATCGCATCGCTTGATTTGCACTGGAACATCACGGATACAACCGATATCGCCCTTGGTTTTAACCGCTATGTTTTTGAAGATATAGAAGTCGTAGATCCGATTATTCGTAACCGTGTCCAAGCTGAAGTAACACAGATTTTGCTGGATGACTGGAAAGTATCACTTGGTGGTGGCTATGAATTTATGGACTTTGAAGGCGCATCAGGCCGCGAAGATGACCTGTTTGATGCGGGTATCGGGCTGGATTATATGCTGACGGATCGTGTGTCTGTTGGAGCGGCGTACGAGTATGAAAACCGTGATAGCAATACAACTGGTCTGGATTATGATCGCCATATTGCCATGCTTCGTATGAACGGTAAGTTGTAAGCCATTTAAGCTCTTTTTATGGCCATTTTATAGCCATTGTAATTTTAATGCTTTTTCTTAATTGATGAAACAATTAGGCGTGCGGGACTTGTCATACGTAAAATCAACTGCTATAGAACTTGTCATAAGTAAATTTGGCGATTTTGTAATATTTTATAGTAGAGGAATTTAAATATGAGTGACGGCCGTGAAAATTATCTAGCTGGCATGGAACATGAAGGTGGGTCAGACCCATCAGTAGAAGCAGCAGAAATTGAAGCTGAGCATCTTGAAGCCGAAGATGAAGACCAGATAAACCCTGATGATACAAATCAGGATATTTCTGATGCTGTTGCTGCCAAGGCAATTGATGACCAAAACTGGCGTCAGAAAATTGGTAGCAAATTCACAAAAGGCGTTGGCGGTGTACTATCACACCTTTGGAAAAATAAGGTTGCTGTTGGTGCATATACAATTATTCCATCTGCGATTGGTATCGGCATTGCCGAAGGAATATCGGCAACAACTGGTGCTGATATTCCGCGTGAGATTAACTATCCGCTGATGGTTGCCGCATCGTATCCGCTGACTGCTGGTTTGCGTTTTGTTTTTACCGAAGCGACTATTGTCTGGGCCGGTACAAAAGACGGTTTGTCACGTACGGAAACTGTAAATAATTCAAAATTTCTGCAATCGATCTTTGGTCACAGACGCAGATTCTCTGACATCAGCGATACAAAGGCGGGCCGCAATAACGGTACATATCTTGGCGCAGCATTAGCGGCATCTATGGCTTTATTCGGTAGCCAGTATCTGGATGCAGCCAAAAGTATGACTTTGGGTTTTCCAGATACAGTCAGAGCAACCTTTAATGCTTCGGAAAGAGCATTTTGGCCGAACCCTGTTGAGGTTGTCGAGCCAGAGGGTTACGAAGGCAAGGAAATACAGGCATATACGCAAGACCAGCTTCCTGAAGGCGCGACATTGTATTTGCAGTTTAATCAGGAACCAGCAGCAGAAGAGCTTACACCAGAAGACATTAATCCTGCGGCTGGTGAAAGTTTTGATGAGATTATTGACGAACATGAAGAGTCGGTTATTCCAGCTGAAGAAGTTGAAATACTTCCACAGCGTGTAAACAAACCTGCTCCGGGTCCGCGTTAATCGCTCTTTTGATAGTTATTTAAAAGCAAGGCCCTCCGGCGTCCGGGGGCCTTGTTTTTTTATTTTGCATTTAAATATTGACAAAAGAACAAAACAAGAACAATATGATCAGGAAAAGAGAAGAACTGTATCTGTAATCAGCGCAGCGCCTGTCGTTGTTATCTGGCTATGATGCAGGCAACCCGTTTCCATTGGCTGTTCCTTGCCGCCGTGGAAGCGGGTTTTTTTATTGTTTATCTTCTTCGAAACTCACATTTTTTTAAATTTTGAAATCAAGAAAAAGGAGTAGTTTAATGACCATATTTTTACCACAAGACGTGGATGGTAACCCGGTTCCAGCCATTCGCCTTAAGCCAGGGAAGGCGCATGTTGTTAATAGCTCGGCCAGCGCCGCGCGCAATGCCACGGGCTTTGATGAAGGAACGCGTGTGATTAGCGTTTTTGCAACCGAGCCAGTCTATCTGGCATTCGGCGATGATAGTGTGACGGCAACAAGTAGCGATCATTATTTTCCAGCAAATATTTATTATGACTTTGCCATTGGCGGCGATAAGGTCGGCCAATATACACATCTATCCGCACTCGCGGTCAGCACGGGCGGCGTGATTTATATTTCTGAAAAGGAGTAGAGCAATAGGCGAGCGCGCAGAAGGCTATTGGCAGCCCTAGACTGATAAAGATTATACGGCGCTGCGGGATTGAATGGCGGTGACAATCGTGCCTTCATCCAGATAATCAAGCTCCCCGCCTATAGGCACGCCATGGGCAAGGCGCGTGATTTTTATATCATAGGGTAGCTCTTCTATACGGTCCATCAGGTAATGAGCGGTAGCCTGGCCATCAACAGTGGCACTAAGCGCCAGAATAATTTCCGCAGGCTGCTGGGTGTGTATACGCTCGACCAAATGACCGATTTTAAGGTCTTCGGGGCCAATACCATCAAGCGCGGATAAAACACCGCCCAAAATGTGGTAGCGCCCTTTGAAAATCTTTGTACGCTCAACCGCCCAAAGTGAGGCAACATCAGCCAGAACACACATCTGGGTATTATCGCGACGTTCGCTTGTGCAGATATAGCAGGGATCATTTACATCAAGATTTCCGCAGCTATGGCAAATTTTCATTTGTTCTTTCGCATGGGTGAGCGCGCGAATAAGCGGGTCCATCACACTTTCTTTATTGGTTAGAAGTTGTAACGAGATACGGCGCGCCGAGCGCGGGCCAAGACCGGGCAATTTTGCAATGGCCTTCACCAGACTATCTAATGCACTATCTTCATTCATGATGCTGATCTTTATCTGTAACGGTCTTTATTTGTATAAGTCTTTATTCATAAAACTCTTTACCCGCAGCACTCTTCATTGTGCAGGCGGGACATAGGAATCATAATGGATACAGTGCGGTTTTGCACCTATCTCTTGTAATCTATTCACCGTATCGGTGATCATGGGCGGTGGCCCTGCAAGGTAGAATTGCGTTAGGTTTTGGACGCTGTTTGTGTCCAGATTGCCGATATGTTTTACTGCATATGCGCCAATAGCCGTGCCATATACGCCATGGAAACTAAAGTTATCATTATGTGATTCCAGCGCCTTGAAATACTCAGCCAGATATTGTTCTTCGATTTTATCTGTGCCCCAATATAAACTGACTTCCCCTGCATAACGGCGTGCTATTGCTGTATCGATGATTGATTTAATCGGTGTAATACCAAGTCCGCCAGCAATTAAAATTAACGGCGCGGCTTGCTGTATATCCTGACCAGTTACGTGGCTATAGGTCATATCCCCGAACGGTCCATCAATTTCTATGACGTCACCTGTGTACAGGCTGTTCATAATAAATTCGCCCACTTCGCCGCCATTTGATTTGATATGGATATCCAGATAATCAAGATGCGGTGCGCTGGCAATAGAATACGGGCGCAGCTGAAAGCCGTTAAAGCGAATATGTATATATTGTCCGGCCAAGAACTCCATACGGTCAGCCGGAACCAGTCGCAGAACACGGATATTTTCCTGTGGTGATTTTATGGAGATGATAGTTGCATGCATATATCTGGACTTTAATGGCTTTGGAGTTGCGGCTCGGTTATATCTATGTATGGGGCTTATTCGTTGAAATTAGAACCTACTTCTTTTTTCGGATCTTTATAAACGAATAAATTGCTATCCAGTTTAATATCGGTTTGCAAATTAACAAGCTCGACTTCGGTGAGTGCGCCTGTTGCATCAATAATTTGCCATCTATAGAGCTGGAATGGTTCTTCCATGAATCCGAGAATAAGTGTGCCGGCACCCGGGTCATCGGCCTGTACGAGTGAGATTTGAATGAAGTTATCTGCTTTGCGAACTGATGTAACCTCTACATCCCCGCTAAAGCGTAAATCTTTGCGCAGAAGAAAATCAGCCAAGGTCTGGCCAATTGGTGCATTGGTCTGTTCTTCAAGCTCTGAATCATAGAAGTAAATGAAGATACCGTCGGCAACGACAAAATCATCAAGCGCGTCATACTCAAAGCGCAGTCTACCAGGACGATCCAGATAAAATGTTCCGAATAACTGCAAGCCGTTGGATGTGCTTTGGATGAAGTTTGCCTTGGCGGTTTTTAAACCGCGCAGGTAATTCTCCGCTTTCCTGGCTGAATACGGCATGGGATCACCACGCTCTGTGCTAACAGTCTCTTTATTGTTAGCACTATCCTGAGCGCGCGCAGCGCCGGGAAATGCAGTGAGGCCAAAGGCGACAGCAAGCGTGAAGAGAACTAAAAATGTGTGAGCTGTGATGTATCTATTCATGATATTTATACGCATAAACTGTTATAAGCCTTCTGATTATAAGAAATAAATAAAGCCGCTCGTTATATATAGTGCGCAATCACTATAAAATAAAGCCGCTTTCATACTGCATTGCCTCGGCTTTGGCTGTTTGTTTATATGTGAAATTCCTAATAGTGAAGTGGCTGGTTAGGGATTGTTTAGCGTTAGCCTTACACGTCGCTATAATCGCTTACCAGAACTTCGCGTTTACCAACATGGTTTGCAGGACCAATCACTCCCTGCTTTTCCATTTCTTCGATAATACGCGCCGCGCGGTTATATCCTATCTGTAGGTGACGCTGGACAAAACTGGTTGAGGCCTTTCTCTCTCTGGCCACAAGTGCAACGGCTTCGTCATATAACTCGTCTACTTTATCGCCGCCGCTGGTGTCACCGCCGAATAACGCGCCCATTACTTCACTATCACCGCCAAAGTTCCCGTCGGTAACATCGTTAATGTAAGATGGTTCGGCCTGATTTTTTAGGAATGTTGTCACGTGTTCAACTTCATCATCAGAAACAAATGGTGCATGCACACGTTTGATGCGTCCGCCAGGCGCCATATAGAGCATGTCACCCATACCAAGCAATTGTTCGGCACCGCCTTCACCTAAAATCGTGCGGCTATCGATTTTTGATGTGACGGAGAATGAAATACGTGTTGGGAAGTTGGCCTTGACCACACCTGTTACAACATCTACAGATGGGCGCTGTGTTGCCATGATCATGTGAATACCAGCCGCACGCGCCATCTGTGCCAGACGCTGGATAGCGTTTTCAACATCTTTACCCGCAACAAGCATCAAATCGGCAAATTCATCGACAATCACCACAATATAAGGCAGTTCGGACATATCCATTGCCAGTTCTTCATAGACAGGTTTTCCGGTATCCGGATCAAAGCCTGTCTGAACCTTATGCATGATGGTTTCGCCTTTTTTTACGGCCTCGGCCAGACGGGCGTTATAGCCTTCGATATTACGAACGCCGAGCTTGGACATGGAGCGATAACGGTTTTCCATTTCCTGTACCGCCCATTTAAGCGACACAATAGCCTTGCCCGGTTCGGTGACTACAGGTGTTAATAGATGTGGAATATCATCATATACCGACAACTCAAGCATCTTCGGGTCGATCATGATAAAACGACATTTCTCGGGTGGCAGATTGTAAATTAATGACATGATCATCGTGTTAACCGCCACCGATTTACCAGAACCTGTTGTGCCCGCAATCAATAGATGGGGCATTTTTGCAAGGTCGGCGACAACAGATTTACCGCCAATATCCTTGCCCAGTATAAGTGGAAGCTTTGCGCCGTGGTTTTGTACTTCGCGCATTTCAAGCATTTCGCGCATATAGACTGTTTGTCTTTTCTTGTTGGGGAGTTCGATACCAATAACATTACGTCCCGGAACAACCGAACACCGTACGGATATAGCCGCCATTGAACGGGCAATATCATCGCTAAGACCGATAATACGGGATGTTTTTACACCGGGGGCTGGTTCGAATTCATATAATGTAACAACAGGGCCTGGGTGAATACTGACAATATCACCTTCGACGTTAAAATCAGCCAGAACATTCTGTAGCATCTCTGCATTGTTACGCAGTGCATCTTCATCAAGCTGTTCATCTGTTTCCTGCGCCGGAACTTTCTGTAACAATTCAAATGAGGGCAATTCCCATTCGGCATTTGTATCCAGAGTAAAGCTGGTCTGT
>JAUILO010000119.1 GCA_030432775.1 Alphaproteobacteria bacterium | reverse complement strand
CCTGATAGCACAGCATCACCTTTTGATACGCCATCAAGCTCGCCTGCTCTGACCAAAAGGCTTTTAACGTAGGAATTGCCGGAATCAGCAATAACCCGCGCCGTTACAAAAGTATGGCTGGGCTCGACCTTTACATTCAACAAAGTCTGAAGCTCTTTATTTTGATCCTGAAGCAATAATGCTGCCTGATACCATTCGCGCAGCTTTTTATTTTCTTCCTGAAGGCGTAAATTTTCTTCCTGCATTTCCGCAAGCCCGCTTACCGCGCGTACAAAATCTGCTGCATCTTCAAACGGTGTATTCACAACCTCCAGAACTGGCGCAACAATATCAACCGCATGCATCTGGATTTTACCGGAAATGCTAGGGTTTAGAACGGAAAAAATAAAAACAAAACAAGATACTATAATGAAAAACAGAGATGCATTTTTTGCTCCCAATGACTGAAAGGGAAGAAACCGTAACACAGCCCTAGTTTTCATTCTTGTCCGACGCAAAAAACAGTACCTTTAAAATGTTGAGAATGACCTATGAAACAAATCACTATCTATTATTCTACGCGCAAGACGCATCTTGTGCAATATTATCAATTACATAAATCCGGCGTTATTCAATCACACACATGATCTATTCTATTACGCTATGACGAGCCGTCAAAAATTTCAGCGCGTATTATTCAGCAATATGTTCCGCATCGCTTTATGATCTTCCAGCGCGTGCCCCGTACCCAGCGCCACACACGATAGCGGATCATCCGCAATCGTAATCGCAAGTCCGGTCGCATGACGCAGCACATAATCAAGATTATTCAAAAGCGCGCCACCGCCTGTCATAACAATACCTTTTTCAACAATATCTGCCGACAGTTCCGGCGGCGTATGCTCAAGCGCCACTTTTACACCTTCGATAATTTGCCCAACCGGCTCCGCCATACTTTCAGCAATCTGGCGTTCTGTAATCACAATTTCCTTTGGCACGCCATTCATCAAATCGCGGCCTTTAATTTTCATTGTACGACCTTCACCATCAGCAGGAGGATACGCCGAACCAACTTCTTTTTTTATGCGCTCGGCAGTACTCTCCCCTACCAACAAATTATGCACACGGCGGATATAAGCAATAATAGCTTCATCCATTTTATCACCACCCACACGCACAGATTTCGCATAAACAATACCTCCCAGAGATATAACCGCCACTTCGGTCGTGCCACCGCCAATATCAACAACCATCGATCCGGTAGGCTCGGTCACAGGAAGCCCCGCTCCAATCGCTGCGGCCATTGGCTCTTCGATCAAACCAACTTGCGATGCCCCCGCACTTTCGGCAGATTCAATAATTGCGCGCTGCTCCACTGCAGTAGAGCCGGAAGGCACACAGATAATCATTTTCGGGCTAACGAAAGAACGACGATTATGAACTTTACGAATGAAATGCTTGATCATTGCTTCGGTCACTTCGAAATCGGCGATTACGCCATCACGTAAAGGACGCATGGCAACGATGTTGCCCGGTGTGCGGCCAAGCATTTGTTTTGCTTCATTTCCTACAGCCAGAATGTGTTTCTTTCCGCCGCTCATCGATATGGCCACAACGGATGGCTCATTCAGAACTATGCCTTGATCGCGGACATAAACCAACGTATTGGCAGTCCCCAGATCAATAGCCATATCAGCAGACATAAAACCGAATAATTTTGAAAACATAATGCTCCACGCGAATCTTTGTTTAACCCCTTTAATATCAAACTATAAAGCGACACACTTCAAGTGTTGCCGCCCCAAAGCCCTGACAAAATAGGGGAAGAATAGATATACCCTGTTACAAGATACGCTCAAAGCGTTATCTTTGATACCATCCACAACATAAGCATTAAAATAAGAAAGCCGGGTGATCAACAGGCTCAGAGCAAAAACATAAACATAAAAACGTCAGATAACAAGCAAACCCAAAATACGAGATTAAAATAAAAAAAGCCTGCTAATACGCAGGCTTTGTCATCATTTTATAGATCATAATTTATAAGTCAAATGGGAGCTATCGCTCTATCCGCAGACGAACCGTAAAATTAACCTTGGCGCGCTTTAAAGCGACGGTTAACTTTATTGATTACATATACGCGGCCACGACGACGCACTACGCGACAGTTACGATCACGGGTTTTCAATGTTTTAAGTGAATTGGCAACTTTCATGGCCTTACCTTTCTGTATTCAAATCTAGAAGTGGGTTTATAAACACCGTGCTCACTCTTGTCAAGAACATAAAACGCACGTTTTATGCCGTATACAGACAAAGGCATTGTGAACAGATAAGGCAGTGCGCCTGACTACATCATCAAACCGCCGCTAACAACCACCATCAATACGATATAAGCCATATGGGTATAATTGTGCAACTCCTGATCAGCGCCCAGCGCCCACCAAAAATATGTATCAGCCGGCTCCCAACCCATTTTATAGGTAATGCCACCTTTAATACGATCAATCAAACCATGCAGAACAAAATCCACCGGCCCCAGCCACCACAAAACCGGTGCAAATAAAATACTCAACAATAAAGTTCCCAGACCGTGCATTCCGGCATGAAACAACAAAGCCTTATAACCGTCTTTTCCCGGCTTCCCCTTATTCAGAGCCATCCAATCTGTTTGCAGGAGAAAATCACAAGCAAAATGTTTTGCACGAAAAGCAACGTATAAGAACAGTAATGTTGTGAGTGTCATGACAGAAGTACCTCTTGATTTATTCTTAGATTACATCATCTTATGGCTAAAGAGAACAAAAAGGACGTTGATTATTTTATTAAAAACTATCATCATTAAACTTATAGTAATATTTAAGATCTATACAGGTGATGTAACATCTAACCTAATCAGTTTTTACTCTTAACTCGAAGACGTCAACTCTATTTCTGGATTACTTTGAAATATGTCTACCAAGAATACTAAACTTTTCTTTGCAGCCGGTGAAACGATTATGCAACAAGGAGATGAAGGCACATCAGCCTATATCATCGAAGAAGGCCGTGTTGAAATTGTACTCGAGCGCCCTGATGGCCGCAAAGTAAATGTTGGCACTCGCGGCGAAGGTTCGATTGTTGGCGAGATGGCTATTGTTGATGATTCACCGCGCGTTGCATCCGTAATCGCTGTTGAAGATTGTAAAATGCTGGAAATCACAAAAGAAGACTTCAGCAAAAGACTGGACTCTACAGATCCGATCATACAAATGATTTCACAAGTTATTCTGACGCGCTACAGAGATATGCTCAAACGCGCAAAGATTCTGGGCGCTGAACAGCAATATCCGCCGCCAGAGGCCCTTGAAAAAAGAATATCCCACCATTCCGACGCTGTCGAAGCCGTCCGGATTTCAAACGAGCTAGGGAAGGCATTGGAAAATGACGATCTCGAAGTACATTATCAGCCATTGATCGACCTTAAATCAGGCGAGATAAAGGGTGCTGAAGCATTGCTAAGATGGACGCATGATGAGTTGGGTTTTATTTCACCAGGCCTCTTCATTCCAATTGCCGAAACGACCGGACAGATTACAGATGTAACCAGATGGGTTTTAGACAAAGCATCGCACGGTCTGGAAAAAATTAAAGCCGCTATGGGCGTAAACGAAGATTTATATATCAGCATCAACTTCTCCAGCTATGATTTTGCCAGAACTGATTTTGTTGAACATCTACTTAAAACCATTGATGAATGCCACCTTAATACATCTGAAATTGTTCTTGAGATTACAGAGCGTGTTTTGATCCAACAACCTGATCAGGCCAAAATTGTATTGGAGGCCTGCCATAACAGAGGTATCCGTATTGCCTTGGATGATTTTGGCACAGGATATTCATCACTGAGCTACCTACACTACTTCCCGATCGATATTTTGAAGGTTGATCAAAGTTTTGTTCAAAATATCGAAGAAGATAAAAGAACGTTCGAGCTTGTTAAATCCATTATCGGACTTGGCAAAAATATGGAGTTGGAAGTCATCGCCGAGGGCGTTGAAACCGAAGCTCAGGCACGAAAACTGATCGAGGCCGAATGTGATAGTGTTCAAGGATACTTTTTTGCAAAACCGATGGCAGAAGCCGATTTCATATCTACTCTGGAAAACTGGTCTTCCCCACTAAAATAGACGTTAAGCATCACAATTTTGATTTATTAACATTTGGCAAGAGTCTGCACGTCAAATGGTGTATTTAGATGCTAAAGACACTATAACGATACACTGGGTATCGAAAATAAAGAACGCCACAAAACAGAATAAAAACAGACAATTAACGTAAAAAACCTCACAAAAACATCCAACAACGATAATTTAGATAAAATTATAGATAAAACTAAATAATTGTTAAGTCCTTGCCTGTAGAATCAAACAATAGAGGGAGTGTAGTGCGTCTTATTCAATAGACATCAAGCGCTTCACATATCTTACAAATCAGCTGGTTCGAACACTTTGGGGGTCTTTGTGTTTGGGAGAGCAACTAAAGAAAACAGGTAAAATAAAATGGCACGGATTTTTGACAACTATGACAACGGTTCATCAGACACAGAGTCAGGGCAGGATCTTACTTCATTGAAAGTAAGCGCATATGGCACAGACTCAATTGATCTTCCAAGTTCTGATTTCGCGCAAAACGCAGATTTCTTGCGTGATGGTCAAGATTTAGTCCTGCAGACAAATGACGGTTCGGAATTTACCGTAGAAGGATATTTCAATACAGACCCCGCTCCTACTCTAAACACACCAGATGGCCACACATTGACCCAGAACCTTGTGGATTCATTCGTTCAATCGCCAGGCTATGGCGAATATGCCCAAGCCGGAACATTAATTGACGCAAGCCCGATTGGCGCCATTGAAGAAATGAGCGGCCACGGCACAATTACACGCGCAGACGGAAGTACATCAGACCTTTCTATCGGTACAGCCATATATGAAGGCGATATCATTCAAACAAGCGCTGATGGCGCTGCACAGATCACTTTTGTCGACGAATCTACATTTGCCGTATCAGAAAACGCAAAAGTCGCACTGGATCGTTTCCAGTTTGATGATGGTTCGGATAGCGGCGCGACAGATTTCTCTGTATTGCGCGGCGTGTTTATGTACACAAGTGGTCTTATTGGTCGTGATGATCCGGATGATGTACATATTAATACACCACAAGGTTCAATCGGTATTCGCGGTACGACTATTGCCGGTAATGTTGACACAGGTGAGATTACAGTTCTTGAAGGCGCCATTGTTCTTCGCGCATTTGATGGCTCGGAAATAACGCTTTCAAACCAGTTTGAAACCGGGCGTTTTAACTCGCAATCTGGCGGTGTTGAACATTATGGCACAAAAAATTCGGCACAATTTCAAACCGATTTCCAATCAATCAAGCAAGTATCCGGTAGCATCTTCAACAGCTTTGATGCTGGTGATGACGGCTCGGATAATGGTAATGGCGAAGGATCTAACGCCTCAGACGGCAATACAGATACGCCGGTAGACATTGACGCACAAGGCGAAGAAGGCGGCGACGAAGCCTCAGACAGCACTGGCGAAGGCACTGGCGAAGGCAGCTTAGATGCCGGACAGCAAGGCGAAGGCGAAAGCGGTGATAGCAGCCAAGGCAACAGCAAAAGCAAAGGACGCGGTCAAGGGCGCGGCGATAGCAACGAAGGCGAAGAAGGCGGCGTTGACGGGCAATCCGCAGCAGATCAGGCCGGTAGCGATGAAGCTTCAAGTGATGGCGGCGAAGCCAGCACAGGTGACACGACAGTTACAGCGGATGCAGGCACACAAGCCGTTGATCTAGGTCAGGTATTCCAGGCAAAAGTTCTGATTTATTTCGGTAAATTATTCGGAAATGCTTCACTTGTTGCACAAGGTCAGGCGCTTTTGGCACAGGCATTGGGGCAAACCTCAAACAGCAGTAATACAAGCAATAGCTATGACTCACGCAGTGATAGCGATGATAGCGACAATAACGATAGTAATGATAGTCACGACGATACTGTGAACCCGGATGTGTACAACACAGATACCAACCGTGGAACAGATAAAGACGACGATCTAAGTACAATCAAAGACGGCGAAGTGATTAACCTGCTTAAAGGTGATGACATTGTTGACATCGAACACGACAACACAAAAATCGATGGCGGCAAAGGCAGTGACACAATCAACATTCTTGGCGGTGAAGGCAACACAGTCTGGGGACGCGAAGATTCCGACGTCGTCACAGTCGATGGCAACGAGAATATCATTCACACCAATGCCGGCGATGATATCATCAAATATTTTGGTGGTGACAACAACATCATCTGGTCCGGTGAAGGGGAAGACGACATATACCTGACAAATGATAGCAGCAACGGCAACATCATACACGGTCAGGTTAAAGATGCCGCATGGCAAGATGGCGAACACGATACGATACACCTTGAAAATGGTGGCACTTGGGATTTCGGTGGCCTTGGTTCAGGCTATGAGTTTGAAATTGACTCGGTTGAAGAAATCTACGCACTCAATAGCGCTGCTGATACCATTAATCTACATCTGAACAGCGCCAAAATGGGCAATATGATTATTACAACAGATCTATCAGACGCTGTGAATGTTGATATCACCAATTGGGGTACACTATACACATATGACGGCGGTAACGGCGGAACACTGATTATCACAAGCGACAATGACGCTACAGCCACATTCAGCCTTGGCGCAGCAGAAGCAACAGTAACCAGCGGCGGGGAGCTTGTAGCTTATTACGATAAAGGCGGAAACAGCCTTGACGGAAAAGCATTTACAGGAAATAACGCAGAGATAAACCTGCTGGATGGCAATGATACGGTTAACATTCAAGGAACCGGAAACCATGTTTATGGCGGATCAGGTAACGATACGATCAATTTAGCAAATACAGCAGGCGTCAACATTATTGATGCCGGAACAGGGACAGGCGACAAAATAAACTTCACCGCCAATGCAGCAGCATGGGAAGTTGGCGCTATCGACTCTGGCAGAGCTACAGAGATCGGCAACGCAGAGCTGGTCACAATCTCCAACGGCACTACGGCCACCGATATCAATCTGTTCTTAGATGCAACATTCCTCGGCACAACATTTACAGCCGGCGTGGAAGACACATTCAATGTTGATGTAACGGCTTTAGATCTAGTGAGCGGTGATTACACTCTGAGCTTTGATGCTGGTAGCGGCGAAGCAACCCTGTTCAATACACAGGCAAATAAAGGGATTACAATTGACAATAAACCATACTCCTTAGGATTCATCTTTGAGGTTTTGATATTTTACAAATGTAAAGGATTCGATATAATATGCATCAAAAAAAGCCTGCGAAAAGCAGGCTTGTGTTCTTATGTGTAGATTTTACTAGTCTTTTAATAGGGTTCTAGAAATAACAATTTTTTGAATCTCTGAAGTTCCTTCATA
>JAUILO010000118.1 GCA_030432775.1 Alphaproteobacteria bacterium | reverse complement strand
CGTGTTATTACACTTATTAACAATCCGACCTACACAAATTTCGTGACTTCTATCGGTATTGATGCTGCCGTATCACCGCGTGCGTCAACGGTATCAACTATCATGAAACATGTTCGTAGAGGCCGCGTTAAGGCGCTGCATGCCATTCGTGATGGTGCAGCTGAGATTATCGAGGTTGAAGTGTCAGAAGCATCAGACCTTATTAATATGAGCCTGGAAGATTTCGATCTGCCGGATAATGTAATGATTGGTATGATTGTGCGCGACGGTAATGTGATGTTACCAAAACGTGATTTCGTTATTCAGCCAAAGGATCATATTATTATCATGGCCAAGGAAGGTCAGGCGAATAAGATCGAGGACATGTTTACTGTTCAGGTTGATTTATTTTAGGCCACAGGAGTACGCAATGGGTCATGTTGTCATTATCGGGGCAGGGGTCGTTGGAGTCGTAAACGCATATTACTTACTGCGTGCGGGCCATGAAGTTACAATTATCGATAAAAATGAACAGAGCGCCCTTGGAGCGAGTGGCGCCAATGTCAGCTGTCTTCACAATGCTTATATTCATCCAAAGGGCGAGCCAAGTCTTTACGCAAAATTGCCGTCTATTCTTGCAGGGCAAAAACCATTACTAGCATTTCGGGATTTGTATAAACCCTTCCATGTGAAATGGGGAAGTGGATTACTTTTTGAATCCTTGCCTGCACGCACATTGAAAAACCAGAAAACTCTTGAGGATATGGCCGCACAAAGCTATGTCCTGCGCCAGCAGATGAAGGACGAATTATATGTGGAATGTGATTATCAGCGCTCTGGAAAATTAATCGTCTTTGAAAATACCAAAGATCTGGATGCCACGTTTGACTATTACTCCCGCGCTGAACAGGAAACAGGCGGTGGAAAGATACAAAAGCTGGATCGTGATGCGCTTTTTGAAAAAGAGCCCGCATTGGTATCACGGGAAAACTACGCCGTAGGCGCGGTGCATTTCCCAAATGATGATTTGGCCGATTGCCAGAAATACACACAGAGTCTGACCTCTCATATGAGCAGGACATATGGGGATCAGTTCCGTTTCATCACCAATACACAAATTACCGGATTTAAGGGTAATGAGAAAAAGGTCCTTGCCGTGACAACGTCTAATGATGACGGTCATAGAGAAATTCAGGGTGATCATTTTATTTTGGCGGCCGGATTTAAAACCAAAGAGCTGGCGGCAAAGCTGGGGGTGAATATACCGATTATACCGGCCAAAGGTTATACGATATGCGTTCCTTATGCGCGCGGCACTGATACGTTAAAATCCAGCGTGACTTATGAAGCACGTAATCTGGTCTTGTCCCCTTATGAAGATCGCATTCGTATATCAAGCGGCTTTTTTATTGGTGAGGATAATGACGATATTAAAGAAGATAAAATCGAACTCATAAAAACATATGCGCGTGAAATTCTGCCGGATCTGGATTTTTCTGGTATGAAGATATATATGGGGCATCGCCCATGCCTTACCAGCAGTATTCCGCAGATCAAATCCATTAGCAAATATAGCAATGCATATGTGAATTCCGGGCACGGTATGTATGGCTGGTCACTAGCACATTATTCAGCTAAAACTATGACCGGTCTAATTAACATCAAGAAGGCGTGATTTTATGATATCTGCAATGCCCGAAGCCGTATTCTTCGATTGGGATGGTACACTGGTTAACAGTATACCGATGTTACATCGTGCGCATAACCATGTACGTGTGCATTTTGATTTACCGGCATGGAGCATGAAAGAGTTCCGTGACAATATGCACAATTCTTCGCGTGATATTTATCCGAAGATTTATGGTGGTAATGTTGATGAGGCCTTTACGCTTTTATACCAATATGTCGAAGATCATCATTTGAATGATATTGAAGCCTTTCCCATGGCCATGGACCTTTTGCGGTTGCTTTCTGACTGGAGCATACCTATGAGTGTCATAAGTAATAAAAAACATGAATATGTTGTCAAAGAAGTGCAAACCATGGGCGTGTTTGATTTGTTTGATAACGTCATTGGTTCCGGACGATTAGACGTTGACAAACCATCGGGCAGACCCATATTGGAAACACTGGCTATGTCCTCATTAAAGCCGCATCCGGAAAATATCTGGTATGTTGGCGACAGTGATACCGATTTAATGGCGTCTAATGATGCGGGTGTCGCATCGATCTTGTTGGCGCAATCGCCTAGAAAAGAAGATCTGATAGCCAAATTTTCGCCTTTTTTGGCATTTAACTCTTGTAAGGACTTGCATGACGCTCTGATACAGTGTAAGCAATCAAACTCAACAGTATAAGCCTTTCGCTATAAGCGAGGATGTTATACTTTGGCATAGCGTACTGAATACAATTAGAAAAATAATAATAATTAGAGAATAATAACAATGGCTGAAAAAAATCAAAACGTTCAGGACGTATTTCTAAATAAAATACGCAAAGAAAAAGCAACAGTAACGGTGTTTTTGGTAAATGGCGTTAAGCTACAGGGTGTTATCACATGGTTTGATAATTTTAGTATGCTTTTGCGTCGTGATTCACATATCCAGCTTATTTATAAGCATGCGATTTCTACAATCATGCCAACAAATCCATTAAACCTTTATGATGATGAAGATTCTGCGCCAGCGGCAGACGCACCGGCAGCATCGGAGTAGATCTGCTTTTTTATGGGCTCTGAGAATAATCATAATTCCATAGAAACCGGGCATCATACCTCTTATCAGGAAACCGCATTGCTCATCTGCCCCTTTTTGAAAAGGGGCAAGGAAAGCGGCGCATTATTTACGGAAGAAGATCAGATCGAAGAAGCTATGGGTCTTACCGAAGCGCTTGATCTGGAGCTATCCCATTGCGAGGTTGTCAAGCTACAGCAGCTTGCGCCTGGAAGTTTCTTTGGTAAGGGCAAACTAGAGGAAATCGCAGCACTATCCGAAGAGCTTGAGCCTGACATTATCATAGTCAATTATTCCCTTAGCCCGGTTCAGCAGCGCAACCTTGAAAAGAAGTGGCATGCCAAGGTTATTGACCGTACGGGTCTGATTTTAGAAATTTTTGGAGCGCGCGCGCAAACTAGTGAAGGCAAAATTCAGGTCGAGCTTGCGGCACTGGAATATCAGCGATCGCGCCTTGTACGATCATGGACCCACCTCGAAAGACAACGCGGCGGTGCAGGTTTTATGGGGGGACCCGGTGAAACCCAGATTGAGGTTGATAGACGTTTGATCGCAGAGCGAATTACGCGCCTTAAAAAGGATCTTGAACAGGTTAAAAAAAGCCGTGAATTACAAAAGCGATCACGCAAAAAAGTTCCATTCCCGACTGTATCACTGGTTGGTTATACCAATGCTGGAAAGTCCACATTATTTAATACAATGACCGAGGCCGAAGTAATGGCTGAGGATTTATTATTTGCCACGCTTGATCCGACAATGCGTAAACTTGAACTTGCCAATAATAGTGAAATCATCCTCTCTGATACGGTTGGGTTCATTGCCGATTTGCCAACTGATTTGATTGCGGCCTTCCGTGCAACCCTTGAGCATGTGCAGGAATCAGACGTTATTTTGCATGTTATTGATGTATCAAAGGATACGTACACTATTCAAAGAGATAACGTGATCACAATTTTAAAAGAGCTTGGCATTGATTACGAAGTCGATCAGCGCATCGTCGAGGTTTATAACAAGATTGATTTGCTGGATGAAGAAGATCAGCAGCGCTTCATAAACAAAACAAAGTTCAATGATAATTCGGTATGGGTTTCGGCGCTTACCGGCCAGAATAGTGACGGGCTTATAGAGGCAATCCAATCAAAGCTGAGCGAGCAACGTTATATATTCTGGGTACAACTGCCTTATTCTGATGGCCGCGCGCTTGCCTGGCTTTATGAGCACGGCCATATTACAGACAGAACGGATGGTGAAGATGGTATCAGGCTCGAATTTGATATAAACCCGATCCATTCCGGCCGTTTTGCAAATGAATATGCGTATCCGCTGCATAGACTGGATAGCGATATAGAAGATAAAACAGCCATAGATGAAGAGACGGGTGAAGACGAGGAAACTGGCATAGAAGAGAAGTACCAAACAAGTTTATAGATCATAAAACCAAACGTAAGATATACTAGCAAAGAGAGTAAGACCGGATTATGAACAACATTATTGATACAGACAAAGTTGAACAGATATTAAAGGACTGCGCCGCTACGTATATTACCCCACGTTTTCAAAGCCTGACTGAAGGTGAAATTCAAAGTAAGACCGGACCGACAGATCTTGTGACGATTGCTGATATCGAGGCTGAGGAGGCATTAAATTCAATTCTTCCTGATGCGTATCCCGGCTCTATTGTTATTGGCGAGGAAGGTATTTCAAGTGGTACAAAATCAATTTCAACCTTACAAAGCCATGATGATGTAATCTGGGTTGTTGATCCGGTGGATGGCACTTTTAATTTTGCTAATGGAAAGCCTGTTTTTGCTATTATGCTGGCTTGTATCATTAACGGTACAACTGAATATGGCTGGATATACGATATTCCGGGTGACCGTATGATGGCAGCGGAAAAGGGAAGCGGTGTTACTATTTCCGGTGATCGTAAGTCATTTGATCAGCAATCCTTCGAATTAAGTCAATTAAAAGGCTATGCAGGACGCAAATATTTTCCGAAAGTTGCACAGGAAGTTGTCGACGAGTTGCGTGAAGCAGCAGATGATATTTCATCATTAAGCTGTGCCGGTCATGAATATTTACGTCTTGTGAACGGTGAAAAAGACTTTAGCATTTATAGTAAAATTCGTCCTTGGGACCACCTGGCGGGTGCACTTTGCATCGAAGAAGCAGGCGGCGTTATCCGCAAATGGGATAATAGCACTTATACACCGCAGGATGATTTTGGCGGCTTACTCGGCGCACGATCCCAGAAGGTTTGGGATTCTGTGTTTGAATTTACCATACAGCCAATGACTCAAAAAATTATGGCTTCGATGGACGCTAACTCTTAAGCCGTATTATTCTTAAGCTGTATTATATAAGAGCGCAAGAAAACACGACGGAATACGCCAAAATACTACAGAAGGTGACAGACACGCATACATTGTTACGTGTTATGATTTTTCAAGGTTCTTTTGCTCTTGCCAGAGCGTTTCCATCTCATCCAGTGTCATATCGTTTAATGAACGACCTAGCTCTTTAGCGGCGTTCTCTATGCCGCGGAACCGTCTTTCAAATTTCTTGTTTGCGCCGATCAAGGCATATTCTGCATCTTGCCCAAGCATCCGGCTAAAGTTGGTTAGTACGAAATACAGATCACCCATCTCATCAAGAACTTCGGCTTTATTGCCGCCTTGTAATGCTTCGCGCATCTCTTGCGTTTCTTCTTCGAACTTATCAAGCACATCAATAGGCTTAGTCCATTCAAAGCCAACACGGGCTGCACGTTTTTGTAGTTTTTGCGAACGCTTTAGCGGTGATAAGTTGGTAGGGACGTCATCCAGTACGCTGTCTTGTTGCTGACGTTTAGTCTCTTTGTCCTTTTGAATCTCCCATATTTCATCTACATCGCCTGCGCTTTGTGCAATAGCATCATCAAATACATGCGGGTGACGTGAAATCATCTTGTTTGCGGCATGTTCTGCAACGTCCTGAAAGTCAAACAAACCTTGTTCACTGGCCATTTGAGCATGAAATACAACTTGTAATAACAAATCACCAAGCTCGTCCTTTAAGGCATCCATATCCTTTTCTATGATGGCGTCTGCCACCTCATAGGCTTCCTCGATAGTATAAGGGGCTATTGTTTCAAATGTCTGTTCAATATCCCATGCACAGCCGCCATCGGGATTGCGAAGAGCTTTCATCACATCGAGCAGCTTATTAGCAGGTGCTTCTGGTAAAGATGTGGAAGAGGATAGTATTTGTGGTTTTTTCTGGCTCATAACCGCGCATCTCATTCATATAGCAAGGAATTTTAAGTCTTATATGTCTATTATAAACATAAGCATACAGAGTGAAAGCAATCTATTGTGCTTAGTCACAGCTCATAGAAATTTATAACGGTTTTAAGAATTGTAATATATTTCATAAAACCGTATTATCTACATGATTTTATATTCAGGTAGGGGGAATATAAACAATGCGAATACTTATCACAGGTGGAGCAGGTTTCATTGGCACAGCTCTATGTCAATATATCCTCGATCAAACGGATCATGATGTTATCAACATCGATAATATCTCTTACGTTTCAAATGATGCCGAGGTTAGAAAACTGGACAAGATAGAGCGCTATACGCATTACAAACAGGATATATGCGATTATCATGCCATACAGCGTACTTTTTATCAGGAACAACCGGATATTATCGTGCATCTTGCCGCAGAAACCCATACTGACAAATCTTTAGAAGAACCACAAAACTTTATCCAGACCAATTTAATCGGCACGTTTAACATGCTGGATATCTCTCGTAATTACTACGAAAATTCAGATAAAGATAATTTCCGGTTTTTGAATGTTTCAACCAATGAGGTATACGGAACATTGGGTGAAAAGGGGACATTTACCGAAGAAGACAATTATGACCCACGCTCGCCATATTCTGCCAGCAAAGCAGGTGCCGATCATCTGGTGCGTGCATGGCTTCATTCATATAAATTGCCTATTCTTATTACGAATTGCGCCAATAATTACGGTCCGTTCCAGTTTCCCGATCGCATTATCCCGTTGATCATTAAAAACGCACACCAGCAAAAACCAATTCCTATCTACCGGAAAAGCCAGAATATACGGGACTGGATATATGTTGAAGATCAGGTCGAAGCGTTGATGAGCGTTATCGATAAAGGGACGGTTGGCGATAGTTATAATATTGGCGGCGGCGAGGAATGTACGAATATCGACTTGGCACATATGGTTTGTGATATTGTTGATGACATTCTGGATAAACGGCCGCAAAGCTCACGTGATCTTATCACTTATGTTGATGATAGTCCGGGTCATGCATTGCGTAATGTTATGGATATTTCCAAAATAGAGGCCGATACAGGCTGGAAACCAAAAACCAAATTAAAGGACGGTTTGCGTAAAACGGTTGAATGGTATTTGAAGGATACAAAATACTTGCTGCAAAAAGCATCCTGAGCTGATTTTCAAAAAAACAGCAACGCATAATCAGTTTAAGCATTACGGGCAATGTATTTATCAAGCTGATTGGCAAAGGTCAGACATTCTTTTTGACTAAAGCTTTTAGGGCCACCGGTTTCAACACCGCTGCCACGTAAACTATCCATAAAATCCCGCATACCAAGCACTTGCCCGATATTGCTCTTGTCGTAAATTGTTCCGCGCGGATCAAGCGCGATGGCTTGTTTTTCTACCACGCGTGCTGCCAAAGGTATGTCGGCAGTGATAACCAGATCACCG
>JAUILO010000117.1 GCA_030432775.1 Alphaproteobacteria bacterium | reverse complement strand
ACCAGACGACAAGACCAGACGAGATGGGAAAATGTCATAAGCCTAGGCAGCCATCTTTTCATCCAGCAACGTAAACACACCAAACACGGTTTGTCTCTTATCAAGATTGGATCGTTCAATATCAATAAAGAGTTCTTTGATATTGGTACTGATTTCAATCCATTCCATCAAGCTATAATGTGAAAGAAGTATATTAAAACTTTGCGCTCCGAATATTTCCGGCAACTCGCGTCCCGATGCTTTAGCGCGCAGCATACTGTCCAGAAACCATATCATCACCTCTTCAAAGGCTCTCAAGCTGTTTTCCTGGCCTTTTCTGGACATGCTCAGTGCGATCTGGTGTATCTTCTTCCAGTCCCAGCGCGGAAAGTTCCGCAATAAATCAAATACGGTATGGATAACCTCAAGACCGCCTTCTTCCAGCATATTAATAGCGCGCCCAGCACAGCCTCTGGATAGGTCAAAAAGTACCTTAACATCCTTCGCCGGAACATCTTCAACACGTTGTAGTAGATTATTGAAATCATCATATTCAAGCGTATCAAAACGAACAGTCCGACAACGTGACTTAATTGTTGGAATAAGTGCGCCCAGACGGTGGGTTACCAAAACAAGCAATGTCTTTTCTGGAGGCTCTTCCAATATCTTCAAAATCGCGTTCTGAGAGTTGTTATACATTAGATCAGCATCATCAATAATAACGCAGCGCCAGCCGCCATCATGTGCAGTCATTCGCATAAACGGCACAACCTGACGCGCCGTTTCTACATCAATGCCCTTTTTATGTTGCCCTTTGCGTTCATCATAGGCACGTTCCAGATATAACGTATTAGGGTTGGCACTTGCGGCAATCTGCATGAATACTGGGTCATCAAAAGGAATATCCAATGTGGTGGCATCCGGCAATGGTGGAAGGGCGTCGCCGAATAGTCCCCCGCCATCATCTTCGCTGTCTTTAACGCCATGTTTTAGCAAATAACGCGAAAGGCGAAACGCCATGGTTGCTTTGCCAATGCCCTTTGGGCCTGAAAATATAAGCGCGTGAGGAAGTTCGCCTTTATTGATCAAAGCAAGAAGTTCGGATTCAACGTCCTGATGTCCAAGACAATCACGCATCATGTGCGGTGCGGCCAATATACCGCCAGCTGTGTTGCTGTTGTCGGATGCCATAACATCTGGTTCAAAATCACCAATCGCATCATATGGATCGACTTCGGTATCATCGTTACCGAATAGGCCGCCGCCGAAACCTTCGCTGTCATCTGTCATATCAACCATTATGATGTTCCGCCCAGAGCTTATCAAACTCGCTTTGTATTTGTAATGATAGCTGCTCTATACTACCCGAGCCATCAATAACACGGCAGCGCTGCGGGTTATTCTCTGCAATTTCCAAAAAGCCCTTATGCAGGCGTTCATGAAACTCCACATTCAGGCTTTCATAACGATCTTCACCCGAATTATCGTTTTGCAATCTGGATTTTGCACGTTTCAAACCTGTCACAACATCAAGATCTATGATGAAGGTCAGGTCAGGTTCAAACCCGTTCAGTGTTATGTCGTTAATGGTTTCTATGGTTTGGGGATCCAATCCATGCCCATAACTTTGATATGTACGTGTTGAATCTGTAAATCTGTCACATAGTATAATCTTTCCCGTATCAAGTGCAGGCTTGATCAGATTTTCAACATGAATATGACGTGCTGCGAAGAACATGAGCGTCTCTGATAATGGTGTCCAGTCAACGCCTTCTTTCTGAATAATCAAATTACGGATTTTCTCCGCACCAGGCGTTCCACCGGGTTCGCGGGTTTCCACAACATCCTGCGCATATTTGCTCTGTATATATTCAGACAATAACTTGATCTGGGTGGTTTTGCCTGCGCCTTCTCCACCTTCAAATGTTACAAATAAGCCTTTGGCCTTTGCCATCAATCATGCCCTGTATGTATAATTTTGTTTAATAATGTGCTGTTAATAATCTTGCGCCATACCAAGCTTAAATTTGATCTTCATAATCAAGCTTGAAAAGAAGCCGATCTTTTTAACACTGCCCTGCGTTTTAACTGCATATTCAAGAGTCTCTCCGCGCGGTATCTTCACAATCAACTTGCCAATTTCTTGTCCACCCTTAACCGGTGCAACGAGCGGTCCTTGATATTGGATTGTAACATCCAGATCATTGCGTAATGTAGATGGTATCGTGATAAAAATATCTTCATCAACTGTCAGTGCAACGGTTTCTTCTTTACCAAAAGCAACTTTGGCTTCGCCAATAGCCTCACCCTGCTTAAATAAGACCTTATTTTCAAATCCGCGCAAGCCCCATTCAATAAGCCTTGCACCTTCTTGAGCGCGATCTTTTTCACTGGGCAATCCATTAACAACAAGGAATACACGTCTGCCATTACGTGTACCAGTAGCCATCAACCCATATCCACCCGCTTCGGTGTGACCGGTTTTCAGGCCATCAACGCCAATGTCACGGTATAAAAGAGGATTACGGTTTGGCTGTTTAATATTGTTATAGGTAAATTCCTTTTCGGCAAATATGTAGTAATGCTCGGGGAAGTTTTGATAGATCTTCATGGCAAGCAATGCCAAATCATGCGCGGTGGAGTAATGATCCGGATCTGGCCAGCCACTTGCGTTCATAAAGTGACTTTCTTTCAAGCCAAGCTTTAACGCTGTATCATTCAGCATTGCTGCAAAATTATCCTCTGAACCTGCCAAGCCTTCCGCCAGCACGATCGTAGCATCGTTACCTGACTGCACCAGAACACCTTGCAGCAAGTCTTCAACCGCAACACGGTCACCAACCTCGACGAACATTTTAGACCCGCCCTTGCGCCATGCTTTTTCACTAACCGGAAGTTCTGTATCAAGGCGTAAACGTCCATCTTTAAGGGCTTCGAAAACAACGTAAGCTGTCATGACCTTACTCATAGACGAAGTCGGCATTTTCACATGCGCGCTTTTCTCGAATAAAACCATGCCGGTGTCATAGTCAATCATGATGGCTTGTTTGGCGATCGTATGATTTGTGCTGGCCGCCAAAACCTGACTATCCATTGCCACGGATAACGCTGCAAAAGTAAGAACAAAAAGAAGGGTTTTGAAAGCCGGATGTCTCATAAAATTAATCGCCAATGTTTGTATCGTTGTGTTTGTTCAGTTTAAAGCCAGTTATATGTTTCTCAAGTAAAAACCTGATATTCGCAGCACTTATTCAACCACGATTATCGCACTCGCATTTCCTTGGCTGGCCAAAGTATCAAGAATGCCATCAGCCGCATCAACCGTGCTAAGCGGGCCAATACGCACACGGTAGAACTGCGTGTTATTCACCATCACTGGGCTAACTTGCGCCTGCCCGATTGTGGATAGTTTCTTTGATAAACGTATGGCATTGTCGTAATTTGTAAAGGAACCGGCCTGTACGAATATATCTGTTGGCGTTACAGGCATCTCGGTGACCATCGCATCAGGATAAAAGTTTCCATCCTTTGTATGTCCGGGAATAAAAGTGCCGCCCTGCTCTTGCTGTGATACGTCCTGTGCCTGCTGTACTTGTTGTTGTGATAATGGTTCTAAAGGCTGAGCCGTAACAGTTGCGTTTTGATGCGCATATGGATATGGCTGTTGATTAATCGCCTGTGCCGAGTTCTGTGGTGATTGCGCTGACGAAGAATAAATGTTGCTTGGTTGCTGCGCACTGGCAATTTGTGTGTTGTTCTGGGAAGTGCTTTGCGTGATGGATGTCGGGCTGGCGCTTGCCTGCTGAACGGAGGCAGTTTGTGTGGCTGGGTACGAATTGCTTGACGAAGTACTCGCACTACCCGGTAACGGCTTGTTACGGTTTAAGGCCACTTCATAGCCGTTTGTATTAATACCTTGCTTGGCTGCATTGGCAATTTGAATGCTTTCTTGCTTCAGTACCTCAAGTCTAACTTTGGCAGTGCCTTTGTTCTTGAACCCTAAAAGCTCTGCCGCATGACGTGAAAGATCGATAATACGCCCACGTGAATATGGGCCACGATCGTTCACGCGCACAATAAGCGAGCGCCCGTTTTCAAGGTTTGTTACCCGCACAAGTGATGGCATCTGTAATGTGCGATGCGCGGCGGTTAGCTCATTCATATCAAAGATTTCGCCATTGGCGGTTTGCTTGCCATGAAATTGCGGCCCGTACCACGATGCAATTCCGGTCTCGACAAGATTATAGTTTTCTTCGGGATAATAGTATTTACCGCCAATTTTGTAACGATTACCGACCTTGAATGTGCCTTGTGATTTTGCGGGCGGTGTCGATGTTTTGAAAACATGTGAGGCAAGCTGTATTTCACTACAGGCGGACAGACTGAATAAAACAGCAGCTGATAAAATAAATTTGCCGGATTTTTCAAAAACAGCGCGTATGAACATTATAATCGTCTTTCATCTGGTTATAAACTCCGGCGCATATAGAGATAATAGACAGAGTATATGAATTAAACGGTGGCTTGATACTACTTGAAAGAACAAGAGTACAAAGGATCTACTGAGCGATAGCGTCAGCCAGAAGGCCAACAGAGGTTGCGAAATAGAGCGAACGGTTCCATTTCATAATAGTTCTGTAATTATTATAAACCAAATATGTTTGTCCTTCCAGACCATCCGGCGCAACTATTGACGCTTTCATGCCATCTACAACAGGAATTGCATTCCCATTTGGCAATGTAACGCCAAGCTCCTTCCATTGACCAAGTGTTTTTTGCACTTTCAAATCCGCAAAGGCTGCATCAAAACCGCTTGGCAGCTTCACTTCCCTGCCCCATTTTTCATCTTCCTTCCAGCCACTTCGTGAAAGGTAATTGGCGCTGGAGGCAAATACATCATCAAGCGAGCCCCAGATATCCTTGCGACCATCGCCATCGCCATCGATAGCGAAATTATGAAAGCTGGAAGGCATAAATTGGTTTTGTCCCAACGCACCAGCCCATGAGCCTTTCATATCACCGCGCGCGACGTGACCTTGATCTATAATCTTAAGAGCGTCTATTAACTCTTTGGAAAAAAACGAACTTCTTCGTCCATCCCATGCTAATGTTGCCAGAGATTGTATAACGTCAAACCCGCCAGTATTACTGCCGTAATTGGTTTCAATACCCCAAAGCGCAACAATATATTGCGGCTGTACCCCAAATTTTTTACCGGTTGCGTCAAGCTGTACCCTATGCGCAGCATACATTTGACGGCCACGCTTAATGCGGGTCTGGTTAACGATGCGGTCTTTATAGGTATCAAAGGTGATTGTTGATTCGGGCTGTTTACGATCAAGCTCTATAACGCGCGCTATGGGCGTTAGGTCAATCAATGCGCTATTGACTGTGCTCTCGGATATGCCCTGTTCGAATGCTTTGGTGCGAAACTCCGAAAGCCAGGTGTTAAAATCTGTTGTCGACGCTCTGGCAAATGATGGTAACACACCATATCCGGCGATCAGAGTAAAAGCAGTAAGTCTCAATAAGAGTTTCATGAACATCCCGAGTCGTTAGAATTTGTGAACTAATTGAATATAAGTGAGATAAAATGAAAAGAATAGAGCTTGAATTCAATTTTCCTCTTGTCCTTTGGGTACAATTTATATAAATCATTACATCTGAAATTGCTCACACGCAAAGACCATTAATTTTCTTGAATAGCATTCTGGCTAAAACAAGATAATACGGAGAGATGGCAGAGTGGTTGAATGCACCGGTCTTGAAAACCGGCATGGGTTTACGCCCATCCAGGGTTCGAATCCCTGTCTCTCCGCCACTTACCTCTCCAATGCTGACCTTCATGAATTATTATCTATTCTGGTTTCTTGAATAGATGTGTTTGAACTAAAAAAGTTCAATGCGCCTATGGTGTGGTTATCGCTTGTAACTGCGTATTATTATAGGCTGATGGGTAAATTCTGACTTCTTTTACATAGCCGTATGAAAATGTGTTTGCGCCTATCCCATGACCAGGGGCAATATAGGTCCAGTCCATAGGAATAGAATTTCCATCCGTTGTTGGTGATAATCCGTCACTGGTAACCGCACCATAGGCGCATTGATTTTCCCCCATACTGTTTTCAAATCAAATCTCGTAAAAAATTCAACAAATATGACTGTATGTATAGGACTTTAAGGACTCATTGTAAATGTGCACAGCGCTTCAACAAAGCTTATCCAGTATTTTGCGCATATTATAAAACTCTACAGTAAAGTATCCTTGTTAAAAATATCCTTGTTATATGACGAATATTTTACACGCATAAATCTGTTTGATCCGGATATGGCATAGAATTTGCATTGTTTCAGATAACCCAGAGATAAAATACGGAGCCGCCATAATGGACATTACACAAACTCGTTTATCGATAAATGATGCCAATGTAAAAGCGTTAGACGTCACTGCGCTAAACAAATTCAAGTTATCCGAAGCGCCTGAAGATCTATATAATCGCGTGCTGGAAGCTCAAAAAAGCTTTTTAGAACATAGATATACAGAACATCCTGATTTATCCGATAACCCCGCTTATCAAAATTATGCAACAATCGAAGTGAACGGAAAGGTTGTTGCTGAAATAGACAATCATGGCTTTACCAAAACATCGAATGCCCTTGGTAATAAGCTGGGTGATTTATTTAGCGATGGTGAAAATGGCCTGAGTGGACCAAAACTTGCCCAGTATAGAGCGGAAAAGATTGCCGAATTACTTGGTGGAGACATCGTAAAATCATCAACAGCTCTGACACAGACACAGTTTAATGCCGTTTCAGAGCCAGAGCGTATCATTGATTATGAAGCCATGAGACATGATCCAATGTACACACAGCTGGAAAAACTTGAAGAGGCCAGAACAATGTTTCTGGCGCAGCAATATTCATCCATGGATATCGGTGATAACGCCGCAGATACCATCAACAAGGTCAGCACAGAACATGCTAGCGCAGCATATAATGCGAATAACGCTACAGATGACACTTATGAACCTCAAAATACTAATAGCACCAACAGTGATATCTCCCAGGCTAAAGCCGATTTTCTTGATTACATGAGCAAGACACCAGAGGAGCGTTATTATGAAGCTTTATTGGCTGAAAAAGGTCTTACACAGGAAGAACTTGATGCTATGCCCCTTGAAGAGCGCCTAAAAATAGAGGAACAAATCAAGGAAGAGATTAAAAAGCGTATCACGGAAAAAGCCGGAACGGCCGCCGCATCGCAAAGTGTTAGTATTTAATTTGTGCTGTATATTCCTAGCATCTGACATGCTATGACTATGTCTGTTTTTGATGACTAAACATGAAGATAGCATATGAAAATTTGGGTTGATGCAGATGCCTGCCCCAAGGCAATCAAAGATATTTTATTCCGTGCCGCAGAACGTACGCAGATCGAAACGATTTTCGTTGCCAATCAATGGCTGAACATTCCGCCATCTTTACATATGAAAATGATACAAGTGCCACAAGGTCCTAATATTGCCGATGACAAAATCGCCGAAGATTGTGATGCCGGTGAT
>JAUILO010000116.1 GCA_030432775.1 Alphaproteobacteria bacterium | reverse complement strand
AATTTTACATCCGGCGCAGTGTTGATAGCCTCTTTTTGGTCTTCCGGCACTTCGAAAAATTCTTCGCTGTGGAAACCAAACGCCCCTGCAATCAATACAGCCGGGAATTGCTGTACAGATGTATTCAACTCGCCTGTAATGTTGTTGAAGAAGCGTCTTGCTGCTGCGATTTTGTTTTCGATATCCGATAGCTCATCCATCAGAACCTGAAAATTCTGGTTTGCCTTTAGGTCAGGATAGTTCTCGGCAACAGCAAGCAGATTCATTAATGCGCTTCCAAGCGCGCCTTCGGCTTCAAGCCTGCCATCACCAAGACCAGCGCCGGATTTACTGACACTGGCACGCGCCTGCGTTACATTTTCAAGTAATTCTCTTTCATGGGTCATATAACCTTTGACGGTTTCAACCAGCTGAGGAACAAGATCAAAGCGAAGCTTGAGCTGCACTTCAATATCGGAAAACGCATTGTTTCTTTTCTGGCGTAAGGCAACGAGACGGTTATAAATAACGATAATAGTAAAGACGATAACGGCAGCGATGATAAGTAGCGTGAGTAGAATTTTCATGGATGTCTCCTTGCTTTAGCATTGATAGCTTCTCAACTTATGCGGTATAGTATCACCTTGTTTGATGAAAATAAATTACCCATCAATATTCTAAAGGCAATAATGTCTTTTTCTGTTCACATCTTTTGATCAAGTCTGTTTTTTATATGTCCTTGGTAACATCAACTGATTTTGCGAGTGTATCGGCAACCGGCTCTGATTGGCGCGATGTGTCCAAAAAGGTGCTGGAGCAACTGGCCAGTGTTTATACAGGCCATAAAGAGTTCACGCTCGGCTTTTTATTCATTAGTGATGCGCTGGTGGATGATGCGGAAAGTATCCTGACCTTATTCCGTTCTGTGACAAAGATTGAAAATTGGGCAGGAAGTGTCGGTATTGGTGTTTTTGCATCCGGCGCTGTTCATATTGAAGGCCCGGCTATATCTGCGATGGTTGCACGATTTGAACCGGAAGATTTCTGTATGTTTTCAGCCGAAGATGTCAGTTTGAACGAAAGTATCGCGGATATCGGCAAGTGGATGGAATATAACGATCCGCTTTTAACGCTGGTGCATGGCAATCCGTTGTCTGAAACGCCGGTGCTACAAATATTATCGGCGATTGAAGATGTGACAGGCGGTTTTATCGCTGGTGGTTTGGCGTCCTCACGCGACGTGCATTATCATTTTAACAACGAAGTTAAAAAAGAGGGGTTATCAGGCGTGGCATTTTCCGCGCGGGTTGGCGTTTCAAGCTTTGTGACGCAAGGCTGCACGCCGGTCGGGGCAATGCATACTATTACGCGCTGTGATGAACAATTGATTCAGGAACTGGACGGCCGCAGAGCGTATGATGTGTTTGTTGATGATCTGAAGGCGATGGCCGCAAAGCGTAGCGGTAAGGATTTATCACAAATTGAAGTCGAAAACGCACCGGCAGATGAAGATGACGACGATAATGACCATAGCGGAAATGGTATAGAGGTCGGGCAAACTGGCGAAAGCGACGGTGAAGAAGATATGCATTTGGGCGAAATCCATGTCGCATTTCCGGTTCTGGGCAGTGATCAGGAAGATTATATGGTGCGCAATGCACTGGGTTTTGATCCGGAAACAGGAACAATATCTGTGGCGCATTATGTGACCAACACAGAACAAATTCTTTTCGTACAACGCGATTCATCAACTATACAGACTGAGTTGACCAAAGCGCTGCTTGAAATACGTCATCGCGTTGAAAAGGAAAACGGACAATTCGAACCCAAAGGCGCGCTGTATATTTCGTGCGTGGCGCGTGTGCCAAGGGGTGAGTTGAATGAAAATAACAACGAGATGAAATTAATTCGGGATATATTGGGCGATATTCCTCTGGCGGGCTATTACGCCAACGGAGAAATATCAAATCGGCGACTTTACGGCTATACAGGTGTGCTGATATTATTTGTTTGATATTCGCCTTCCTTTGATATTGTTGGCGAACTATCATACAATATAGAGATAAGATTTTAATAACGGCAAGTAAGGGACTCTCGACTATGTATAAGGCTTTAATCAGAGCATTTGTTATCACGGCCATCTTAACCATGTCTTTTTATTCAACACCTGCCCCTGCACAGAAGAAGAAACAGCCTTCCTTGCCGCCGCCAATTGAAAATCTGGTCAAGGATGGTGCGCAGGTTCGGTATCTTGGTGTGTATCAGGGGTTGGATGGCTGGATTGCAATTCAAAATGGTCAGGAACAATATTTCTATGTCACGCGAGATGGTCAGGCTTTTGTCATGGGGTTGTTATTTGATCGCGAAGGCAAGATGGTCACGATGAAACAAGTACAGCAGCTGCAGGAAAGTTCGGGCGCATCAGCGCTTGATTTGGTGGCTGGGCAGGTTGATCTTGCTAAACAGGCGCAGGAAGAAGCCAAGCCCGAAGCAGAAAATATTGAAGATCTTCAGTTCAAAACACCAGCCGAACAACTATTCGCTGCTGTTGAAAACAGCAACTGGATCCCTCTTGGTGATAAAGATGCGCCGGTGATTTATACTTTTGTCGATCCACAATGTCCGTATTGTAAGTCTTTCATCAATGATCTACGTGAAAATTATTTGCCAAATAGTGCTATTCAGGTGCGTATTATACCGGTTGGCTTCCGTGAGGATACACGTAGTCAGGCTGCGGTGTTGCTTGCTGTGCCAAATCCGCAGGCGCGCTGGTATAGACATCTGGACGGTGACGAAGAAGCCCTTCCTGTTACAGCGGGTATTAATGATCAAGGCGTACAGCGCAATATGGCGATTATGCAGAACTGGAAATTAAATGTAACGCCGCTTACGGTATATAAAAATAGCAAAGGCGAGGTGCAGATTATTCAGGGGCGCGCCAAAGATCTGCCGAAACTTGTGGCGGATTTGGCTGGCTAAAGCGGTTTACCGGTACTGATATTGTTGCAAATCGACCGGGAATAATGCCGCAGCTGGATAACAATTTCAGGATAATACGATGATTGTTGAGCATTTTTCGAAAGCGGGACTAGACCTATGGGAAATTTTCCGCCATTCTGATTCTTGGGTTCACGCAGCTATGGGAGCTGCGTCTATTGTAGTGTTTACTGCACTTATTCAATTCAATTTGCTTCGTTAAGGTCATGACACAAAAAGCATCATTTCTCGTTCACGCATTGGAAAAACTCGGCGCGCCGTTAATGGAAGCTGTGGTAAGTGTTGGCGAGGCTGTGAATGATCCGGAGCAGGACGGCAAAGAGGCCGGTAAGGTTGCCGAGCTAGTTTCGCGTGCAACGCAGGTCAGTATAGAGCTTGCCAAAAACCTTGAAATCAAAGATGAGGATGCGCAATCAGACGCCATTCGTATGGCGCTGGCCGGTATCGCAAGTCCGCTTGTTGCGCATTATTATACGTTAACCCAGTCTGTTCCGGGTGATGCGGAGATTCAAAAAATTATCAAAGCTTTACAAGCCGTGTTGATCTTTGCGGATAAGTTTTCCGTGACACCTTCAGAAGTCGGCAGGCTGGAGCAAATTCATACGGGTATGTTTAGCGATGAAACGCAGCTCGGTGTACAATATATATATGCCATGACTCCATCTATTAATGCGGTGGCGCGTTTTTCTTTTGGTAAGGAAAGTGAAGCACTTATTCAGGATGTGTCTTCAAGACTTTCGGATCGCGTCAGTAAGTTATTGCCTTCTATTTTGTCTGCTGGTGCGGATGAGTTTCAGACCAAACAGGTTGAGCTGACCTTGCTTCGCTCTTTGTCAGAACTTTACGCGGCCTGTCATAACGAACAAACCGAGTTACTCGAAAAATCAAAAGATCCGGGTCAGCAATCAATCGATAGCGTTTGGTCACAATTCGAATTACGGGTGAGTATGCTTGATGCTTTGACTAAAGGTATTGCGGGCGCTCCTGCTGGCTCATCTGCCCCGGTGCCTAAGGCATCTGCGCCAGCTGCCGCGCCACAAGCTGCGCCCCCTGCCACGCCCCCTGCCACGCCAAGTGAACCTGCCGCTGCGCCAGTAGCTCCAGCAGCTCCTCCGCCAGCAGGAGAGGGCGCTTCGCCGTTTTCTTCGTTCAAAAAAGAAGATGCTGCGCCAGCTGCCGCGCCACAAGCTGCGCCTCCTCCGCCTCCGCCAGCAGAACCGGTTGCAACATCGCCAGCCGATCCATCACCAGTAACACCACCGCCGGCTACACCGGCCGAAGCCGCTGTGAAGGCGCTGGAAGATTCAGAAGGTGCAGAGCCGTCACCGGAAGCACCAGCGGCAGGTGCATCACCGTTTTCTTCTTTTGCGAAGAAGCCTGCTGATAGCGACGATGAATAATATGCGAGAATAGCTGGATTTTTATAAATCTGTTCTCTATATTTTGGATGATTTCAAATTTTATTTTTGTCGGTGATTTGCGCGTATAGCGCGAAGACCAACATAGGAAGAACGCCATGGGACCAATTCTTGCGACATGCTTGCTACTTGCAGCGCAGACATATTCTGTTCCCCCTGAAGTAATGTTCGGGATTTATAAGGTTGAAGGTGGTCAGGTTGGCCAGATGGTAGGACCAAATAAAAACGGCAGTTATGATTTGGGTCCGATGCAGATTAATACACTCTGGATTCCGGAGCTAGCCAAAATATGGGGTGTTGATCAACGTACGGCCGCAAAATGGGTTGGCGGCGATGAATGTACAAATGCAGGTGTGGCTGCATGGATTGTCCGCCGTAACTATGATGAAACGGGGGATATGGGCAAGGCGATTTCATATTATCACTCGCGCACACCCCATTTGGGCGAGGCGTATAAAAAGCGTGTTGTGACTAAAATGCTTGAAAATGGCTGGGCCAAAGTAAAGGGCGGCTAGCAAAAAAAGCCGGAGTTATCGACAAGCTTGGTGATATCTTGGCGCAGTATGGAAATCACGGCTTGTTCTGGCATAAGAGAAACTATAGAGTTGTGATTGATCAGAATTTAAAAAAGGTGAGGGATGATCGGGCATAGTAAACTTATTATGATGTGTATAGCAGCTTTAAGCTTATCTGCTTGTACCGTTTCACGTGGTCCAGTTCACCAACAGGATCACCCGCAACTTGTTGCCTCACCTGATAAGGCATCTATTATGCTTGCAGATGCAGCTGACCGTGCTTCAAGCGCTCTTGAAACTTTGGCTGCTGTCGAACAAGCCCGCTCCCCTGGCATTGCAGTAAACCCTATCCCCGATGCGCCGTCCGAATTACGTCGCGCTATTACGTTGGACTGGGTTGGTCCGGCCGAGCAAGTGGCTAAAACACTGGCTGATCGGGCTGGTTATGTATTTAATACAGTGGGTAACCCACCACCAGTACCGATTATTGTGACTTTAAATGTCGAGAACAAACCGGTTATTGATGTTCTAAGAAGTCTTGGGCTTCAATTTGGTCAGCGCGCTGACTTGAAAGTTGACGCACAGGCTAGAGTTGTTGAAATGCATTATGCACCGAACACCGGGGTAGGTACGCCGGCTGAGGAGATGTAAGTCTTGGCATATACCCGTAATTCTACAACGCTTTTATCGATTTTCTTCACAGCATTGGTTTTATTTTCTGTGCGTGCTAATGCACAGCCTATCCATATGAGCGAAGCTAATCCGCCGCCACCGCCAACTATGGAAGAGTTACAGAATATTGAGCGCGAGTTATTTTTCCCTGAACTTGAGGCTGATGATGATGCGCCAGAGCTAAGCGCATTACCTTTTGATATTCGTGGTGAAGCGATTCGCGAGGCGGCTTTATCTTTGGGAGCGCGCGGCGGTCTTGCGTACCGCACATATGAAATACGGCTTGAGCTTGAAACACGTGTGTCATATCTGGACAAGGTTTTTGATTTCTCCCACCTTCTTATTCCTGCACCATCTGGTTTGTTGATTGAACCGCCGGTTATCTCCGAGTCTTTAAATGCTCTGATTATTAATGGGGATGGACAGCAAGCAGCAGTTAGTGACCGTGTGCTTGATATTATTTCCGAAGCTAAAATTGTTTCTTCTCCTAAATCCTGGCGCAATTATCTTGAGCGCGATTGGGGTGAGGTTGCGCTTCCGCCGGATCTTTTAAGGCCAGCTGATGAAAAAGAACGTGAACAATGGAAACGTCTTGTTGAGCAAGGCTGGGATCAGGGTGTTGATCAGGCCGAACAGATTTTTGAATCAGATTTGAATGAACTTGTGGCTGATTATCAGGGTATGGTTCGTTACCGTATGCTTTTAACACAGAACATGGTTTCTCCTCCTTATGCTTTTCAACTGGATAGAGGCGTAACTGGCGGCGGCAATAATATGCGCGTTGGTGATCGTGCTATTCATATCACAGGTAAATCCGAACTCGTATCAGGCACGGAAAAATGGCACCCCGCAAACCGATAAGCCTTCTTAAAGGTGAACACAACAAGGCAGAGACTTGGCCGGAAGAACCTGATCGTATGACTCAGGATCATATCGATAGTCTATTGATGTGGTGCGTGAAGCAGGGGTCTTCGGATGTGACGATTCAATCTGATCGTCCGGTTTATAATGAGATTGATGGTAAAATTTATCCTGGTACATATCGCAAATTCGATGCAGCCGATATCGCAGCAGCACTTCATAAAATCTATGGGCCCGAGGCGCAGGCACGTCTGGCTTCGGGTAATGATCTGGATTTATCATATGAAATTCGTCCGGATCGTTATACGCGTATTCGCTTCAGGGTTAATATTACAGCGATTTTGTCCAAAGGTCGTGACGCTGCTCAGATTACAATGCGTGTTTTGCCATCTGCGCCCCCACGTATGAGTGACTTGAATATCGAAGAAGAAATTGTTCGTGCGTGGTCACCGCGTCAGGGTATGGTTATCGTGACCGGCCCGACAGGTTCCGGTAAAACAACATTGCTGGCTTCTGGCGTGCGTATGTTGCTTGAAGGCCGCGAAGGTTGTGGCAAGCTTTTGACGTATGAAGCGCCCGTTGAATATGTTTATGATTCCATCGCAAGTCCACGCTCCTTGGTGGCACAGACAGAAATCCCACGACATTTGCCGAATTTTGCCAGAGGTGTGCGTAACGCATTGCGCCGTAAACCGGAAATTATACTTGTGGGTGAGTCGCGTGATAGGGAAACAATTTCGGCTTCGATCGAAGCGGCGCAAACAGGTCACCTTGTATATACAACAACTCACACCACCGGTGTAGCGTCTACTATTCAAAGAATGATCTCGACATTTGACACCGAAGAGCGTGCTGAGCGTGCATACGCCTTGATGGAAACTGTTCGTATGGTCGTGACGCAGGCTCTGGTTGAAAAAGAAGGTGGTGGCCGTGTGGGTGTGCGGGAATGGATGGTATTTCCCGATGCACTTCGTGAGAAGTTACTGGATATGAGTTTTGAAGAATGGGCACCGGAAATTCAGCGTGCTATTCCTAATTACGGCCGGACGATGGCCGAATCCGCGCGCATTGTCTTTGAAGAAGGCAAAATTAACCGTCGTGCGTATCTTCGTTTGGCTGCCAGTACCAGTAGTGGCGATTAATTTCAAAACTGCCGTTTTGTCGACTCGTTCATTTTTTGCATCCCTGGA
>JAUILO010000115.1 GCA_030432775.1 Alphaproteobacteria bacterium | reverse complement strand
TTACAGTACTTTCACGCTGTCAGCGTTTTGACTTGCGCCGTGTTGATGTTTCGACACTAGCTGATTACTACAAGGAAATTTGCAATAAAGAAGGCGTGACCACAGAAGACGAAGCGCTACAACTTATCGCACGTGCCGCCGATGGTTCTGTGCGTGATGGCCTCAGCCTGCTTGACCAAAGTATTGCGCTCAGCAACGGCACAATTGAAACAGAACAAATTCAGGACATGCTCGGCCTTGCCGATAGATCAAAGATACTGGATGTACTTGAACATAGCCTTAAAGGCGAATGTGCCGAGGCGCTTGATATTCTGGAGAACCTGTATAAAGCAGGCGCAGATCCGGCGACACTTGTAAAAGATATGCTGGATTATGCACATCTGATGACAAAATCAAAGGCTGCACCCAAGGCCAGCGATACAAATGCGGCGATGTCAGCCAGCATGATTGAACGCTTAGGATCACTGGCCAGCGAGCTTTCAATGCCTACACTCGGCAGAACATGGCAGATCTTGTTAAAAGGTCTTGAAGAAATGAAGCTTGCACCAAACCAGCAAGCCGCAGCGGAAATGATTATCATCCGTCTATCTTATGCGGCTGACCTGCCTGACCCGGCTAGCCTCATCAAAAAGCTACAAAACGGTGAAGCAGTTGCTGTTAATACGGCGGCGCCCCCCTCATCTGACGGTGCTGGATCATCTACGTCCGGCGCAGTCCCTACATCAGCCCCAGCACCCGCTATGACGCACGCAGCCGACCAGCCGCACAGCCAAGGTCAAAACGCGTCCGTACCCGAACAAGCACATTCATCCCCAACAGCGCAAGGCATTGCATCTACCGCTACTGCCAAAGCATCTATGTCCGGTACAGGCAATGTACAGGCAATGACAAAGATAGAGCCTGTTATCATTGAAGAGCTAATCAACGAAGCCGAGCTGATTACATCGCCGCAATCTCTACGAGAGTTAGAACAACTATTGAAACAAAGTGGCGAAGTACGCCTTGCAGGAGAAGTCTTTCAATCCGTGCACCTTGTGCGTATCGAAGCCGGAAAGCTGGAAATAAGACCAGAACCCGGCGCAAGAAAAGAGCTTGCCTCCGAACTTGCTCGTGTTTTAAAAGAACGTACAGACGAACACTGGATGGTGATGATTTCATCCGAACAAGGAAGCGCAACACTTGCCGAACAGGCCGTTATTCGTGAACAACAAACCATAGAGCAAATCAAACAAGATCCGCTCATACAGAATATTGTTGAACTATTTCCCGGTACCGAAGTAAAACTACGGCAGCCCGAATAAGTTCAACATTCACTTTTAATGATCAAGACATACAAAACATAAGGATTAGGATTATGGACATACAAGCAATGATGCAGCAAGCAAAGCAAATGCAAGACCGCATGAAAGAGATGCAGGACCGCCTTGGCACACAGGAAGTTGTCGGCGAATCTGGCGGCGGCCTTGTGAAAGTGACCATGACCTGTAAAGGTGAGGTCAAAGCCATTGATATCTCTGCGGATCTTATCTCAAAAGATGAAAAGGAAACATTGGAAGATTTGATCGTTGCGGCAATATCGGTTGCACGCACAAAATCAGAAGAAACGATGTCATCAGAAACACAAAAGATGATGGAAGAATTTGGTATTCCTGGAAATATCGACCTTCCCGGATTTTAATAATTCCGCATTGAAACAGACTGGCATTGATCATCAATACTGGCCATGAGAAGCACCGGAATAAATCCGGCATATAAAACAACACGAACTATAAACTGACCGAAAGCCACAGCCATGCGCCTTGTGACCTGGAACATTAATTCTGTACGTCTTCGTATGCCCCTTATTAAAAAGCTGATTGATGAGGTTAATCCTGATGTCATTTGCTTACAGGAAACAAAAACGCCTGACGAACATTTCCCGGCTCATGATATAGAACAGGCCGGTTTTCCGCATATGCACTTCCACGGCATGAAAGGATATAACGGCGTTGCCATTTTATCCCGCACAGCTTTCAAGACGCAAGATATTCACCACAGAGCCGGCAAAGAGGATTGTAGGCACATATCTGTAAATCTAGAATCATCGAAATACAAGAATGGCGTTGATATACACTGCTTGTACGTCCCTGCGGGCGGCGATGAACCAGATCGCGACATTAATGAGAAATTCGGCCATAAACTCGATTTTGTTGATGAAATGACCACCTGGTTTTCAAAGACATATAACGAGACATCAGCCGCCATAGTGGTGGGGGATTTCAACATAGCACCGCTGGAAAATGATGTATGGTCACACAAACAACTGTTGAAAGTTGTTTCCCATACACCGATAGAGGTTGAAAAGATCACAGCAATGCAAAACTCGGCCGGCTGGGTTGATGCGACACGTGAATTCATCCCCGAGGATGAGAAATGTTATACGTGGTGGTCTTACCGTAACCGCGATTGGAAGAAATCAAATAGAGGCCGTAGATTGGATCATATCTGGGTCACTGAGCCACTACGCACCGCCTTGAAGGCCAATACAATCCTGAGTGAAGCCAGAGATTGGGAAAAGCCGAGCGATCATGTACCTGTCATTATTGATCTTGATATTTAAACACGAATAGCACTCACGCAAAGTACGATAGAGACAAATTACACGCTGCAAATTATGCACCTTAAATCGCAAGACAGTTAAAAAGCAAGACAAGAACACACCGCCAAAAATATCCGCCCCGAATATCCGCCCCGCTCTGTACACAGAATAGGTCGCTAACGCCATGGTAGTATAGGTCACTATAGAGAACTATGGAGTACTATTAGCCATATAGCAAAGATCAGCACCACGACTGACGTGTGCCGCCATCGTAATAACGCGCAAGATTTTCTTCGATAAGCATATCCGAAACATCCTTCCCATCGGCAAGTGTCACTCTGCCCAGAATACGACCAGCATATTTGCCATACTCGGCATCATGTAAAAAAACATCCTGCCCGTTGATTAAATCAGTCAATCTTTGTTTTGCCAATCGGGATTTACGACGTTCATCCGCACAAGAAGACCGCAACTCCGGTGTATCAACACCCTTGATACGCACTAATGTGACTATGGTCTGATCAACCCATATTTGTACGGAAACACGGATCGTATCCCCGTCAATCACATCTAAAACATGAGCTGAATAGGTGCTGGGTAAGGGGTCTGCCTCAGCCGCACTGTTTGTAATAACAATGAGCATAGACAAGGATACGATCATGGAAAGAAACACTCTCATGCTTCATAATACACGTTTAGGTTGTTTAATTGAAATATTTTTCTAAATTAAAGTGTATTTTTTATTGATACTAGAAATCAACGCATTTACCACCGATTTCCCAGTCACCATAGCGGGTTGGCTCAGGGCCATTCGGGCCACCTCTTTCATCTTTTGTATCATGTTCCAAGCCAGACGTCGTAACGGAAACAGTGCCGGTGGCGGCATCTTGGGACTGATCGGCAACATCTATTTTCTGAGCAGTTTCCTTCTTCACAGGATCGGCATTATTCTGGCTGGGCTTGGGCATATCGTTTCTCGCGTTTTATTCTGCTTTTGATTTTGTACATACCACCATATAGTATGGTTAACGAAAATGACAACTTCATTGGTAATAATTGCAGATAGCCATTACAAACAAGAGCTGCACGATAAAGAATAAGTGAACAACCGGATATGGGTAAAGAAATCGAAATACTAAAGCCGTACCGCAAGCGTATTGATGATCTTGATAAAAAAATTGTCGATTTACTTGTCGAGCGCGTTGGCATTATTCGCGAAGTCGCCCATGTCAAATTTGCACACGATATACCGGCTGCCCTTCCCTACCGTATTGACGAGGTTCGCGAAAACGCAGCACAGGATGCACATTCAAAGGGAATTGATGCTGAACTGGTACGCAGCTTATACGCCACGATGATCGAATATAGCTGTAAACTCGAAGATGAAATGATGGATGATATGCGTCAGGCCGAAAAAACAAAAATGAAGGCCAAATAATTAAAACCTTCACCATTCAATCTTATTTTCACAAATAATATTGCACGTATTTTTACCTGGCGATTTATCGTTCCTTAGCGTGGTTTCAACACTGGTGTTACATTCATACCGTCAATAGCCATCTCGACGCGTTTGGTTTGAAAAGTACCGGCGTGTTTTTCGGTTAGCGCTCTAAAATCTTCTTCTGTTATGCCAAGGACATCATACGCATCATCCAAAGAAAAACCGTCTACACTTGCTGCTAAATCAAGATAATCCTGCGTGTGTTTTAATGACGCAATCGCAGACTCGCCCTCACTATCGAGTAGCTGTGCATCAGCAAAGCTGGCAGTTGCCGCTTCCAGTGCGCGGTCACGCACAACACGGTCAAATACCGAACCCTCAACATTGAATGTATCCTGAATAGTACTGGCATTTAACGGCACATTATTCACCTCAAACACATGCTTGACGCGCTCAATTTGTCCCACCGCGATATCCGCAGGTGTTGCCGGGTCTACCGCTGCTTCATAAGCACTCTTAACAATGCCGCGATCATGCGGTTGTACGAGTCCTTTTGAGATTTGTGGTGATTCTGCCATATTACGCCCCTTAAATATTTTGTTCGATCTTACGCTGTTTCATATCCAGTATTGTTTTACATTCAGCCGCCTTCTCATCCGAAAAAGCGAATAATCAGTGCTCTGCTAAGCTATTTACCATAACATACAGCAAATTCACAAACAAAACCTTAAAATATTCGCGTCTTCTTTGCGTTTTGAGTGCTTGTAACATCTGCGAAAATGTAACATGCTAAGCCATGATTGAAAATCCAGCAGAACACAGCGGCACGAACGCCAGCGAACATGAGACAACCTTGCGCGCCCGCCAAATTGCATTCGATATTTTGCGCGCTGTTCTGGAGCGTAAACAGGCTTTGGACCAGATACTGGATAACGATAAAGCATTTCTTATGCTTGACCCGCGTGACAAAGGCTTTGTACGCATGATTACGGCGACAACTTTGCGCCGTTTGGGACAAATCGATAATTTAATCGAACGCGCAGCAGATAGAAGCGACCCACCATCCCCGCCATCTTCACACACATTACTGCGTATGGGCGCAGCGCAGCTTTGCTTTATGGCGTCTGCCGATTATGCCGCGGTTGATACCTCCGTTGAGTTGGCCGAACGTAACCAGCTCAGCCGTCAAAAAGGTTTTATCAATGCGGTTCTACGTGAAATAGGCCGAAACAAGAAAGAATGGCTTAATTTACAGGATGAAGCGCGCCTGAACACACCGGAATGGCTCATGCGCCTATGGATAGAAGATTACGGCCTACGCACAGCTGCCGAGATTGCACAAGCCAATCTGCACGAAGCTCCGCTGGATATCAGCATTAAAGACAAAAGCAAACTAAGTTACTGGGCAGAGCAGCTCAACTGCACCCAGATGCCGACCGGCACGCTACGAACCAGAGAAGGCGGATCGGTCAAGGATTTCGCAGGGTTTGAAGAAGGATCGTGGTGGATACAAGACGTCTCTGCCGCCATCCCTGCCACATTATTCGGCCCGCTAGAAGGCCACAGCGTCATTGATATGTGCGCCGCGCCCGGCGGAAAAACCGCACAGCTTGCCGCAATGGGCGCATTCGTCACAGCCATTGACCGCTCAACCAACCGTCTCAAAAGACTGGATTTCAACATTCAGCGCCTTGGCCTGACAGACCATGTGAAAATAGAAGTTGCCGACAGCACGGAATGGAGACCGGCCGAGCCTGTCCAGCGCATATTACTTGACGCGCCATGCAGCGCCACAGGGACTATCCGCCGCCACCCTGATGTCTTGCACCTCAAACAGGAGCGTGATCTGGAACGCCTGATCGATATTCAAAAACGCATACTACATAACGCCCTTGATCATCTCGGCCAAGGCGGCATTTTAATTTATTGCACTTGTTCACTGCAAAAAGCCGAAGGCGAATATCAAATAAAAGATGTTCTAACCCAAAGACCGGACATAGAGCGCCTGCCAATCAAGGCCGCCGAGCTTGGCAATATGGAAGAAATGCTCACACCGGAAGGGGATATTCGTATATTGCCATTCCATATGAGCACCTATGGCGGCATGGACGGTTTCTTTATCTCTCGCCTGACAAAGAAATAACAACACCTTGGGAAATAACAACAGCTTGGCACAGCGCACAAAGCCTTTCCCAGATCGATATTTACAAGATTTACGGCGCTAAAATATGGCGCATAAGCGTGCCCTTAGACACTGTTTGTGATATTCCGCCATACAAGGACTTTTTGACCGCTGCGAGTGTATCATCGCTCACTGCAACGCTTGCGCCGCAGGTCGACTGACCATCACCCCCAATAACAGCCCCATTTGCAGGCATAGATTTCAGCAAAGACGATACTGTCCAGAATACAGGCCCCATAGTTTCAAAACTATAGGCCGCAGCACCCTTAAACGGATATGATAGCGGCTGCGTAATATTATCTTCTATATGACCAATCGCACTTGCCACGCGTATTGGCGGCGCATGAGAGCCGAGCTTTTTATGTGCCTCTATCAATTCGTGAATAGCCGGCGCAACATGTTCCAAAAAGAAACCGCCATAATCGCCTTGCTTATGGTCCGGTATAGAAAAAGACAGCCATTGCCCGTCACCTTCATTACGCAAAACGTTACCGCCATAATCAGAAACGATATCGTGCATTGCACGTTTTAAATACAGCAAATCACCACGTAATGACGGATAATCCTTATGCGCAAGCGCGCTTGACCCCGTAACATCCCAAGCCACAAGTACCGCATTTGCAACCGAGGGAACATCAAGCGCCAGCGCTTCGGATAATAGCACCGGATCACGTACCGCGCTGAGCATGTTTTCTGTCGCACCGGCAATGGCTTTATGCTGTGCATCCCATATCTGGCGCAAATTACGGCCGGATAATTGATCAAGCTTTGCTGGCGTATGAACCGAGGATTTATCAAAAGCCATTTGCACCAGTAACGGCGCATCTGTTAATTTGACCAGAAAATTACCAACCAGATGCGACGGATTCATCTTACTATCATCAAAACCGGATTTGTTTTGACTCAGCGCCAAACCTGCCGCGCTTGCCGGCAAATATAACCTGCGCCCATCAAGGTTCTGCGTAACAAACTGCGAATGGGCATTATCATGGTCACCGCGCTCGGTATTAATAACGGATAATATATGTGCGCTACCAGAATGCGCCGCATCAGGCATAATCGCAGCAAGACCAAGCAAGTCACTATATCGACTTGCTTTCAGTGCTAAATCCAGCAAACCTGATCTAACGCCCTCAAGGGCATCAATAAGGTTTTTATCCATGTAACGATTTTCTACCATGACCGATTTATAACGTATTATTTTTCATATTACAATTATTACCCATAATAATTTCATATTCTGGCCTATTGGATATTTACATTTGCAGGTAAAGCGTGAAAAACTGCTTTTACTCTGTTATATTAGAAATACAGATATGCTCTGTTCAGGGCATCTCATCAACACTCTTTCTTGAAGTCATCAAACACTTTGAACAAACCGGTTCTAACAACACTTAATCTATAAACGGACACATCATGTCACAACAGCCAGCGATCAAAATATCACCTTCAATGCTTTCCGCCGATTTCTCTAAAATGGGCGAAGAAATTCGCG
>JAUILO010000114.1 GCA_030432775.1 Alphaproteobacteria bacterium | reverse complement strand
GACGGTTGCGCGCGTTATTAAAGATTAGCCTTAATTTATTAGACCTCTTGTTGATCGCGCTGCCGCAGCTGGATTTTTCGTTTCTGTATTGTTCTACAGAGCTTGTCCGCTGCTAAGGCGGCCATTATCCTGCGCGCCGGTTAGGCCTTTATGCATGATCATGTTCTTGAGTGATGGCAGGCGGTCAATCGCTTGTAAGCCGCTTTGTTTTATTCTATGTGTCAGGCTTGATTGCGAAATCATAAGACTATGCAGTCCATCAACCGCGATAGAGCGTAATATGATATCGTTTTTCCGGCGGTTTTCGTATGTGGTCAGTGTCTGTTTGCTGGCGATATCCATGCCTGAACGCGCTGCATCGGCGATAACCTCGGCAAGGGCGGCAACATCACGTAGGCTAAGGTTCAAGCCCTGAGCGCCTAAGGGGTGAAGTATATGGGCGGATTCTGCTATTAAGGCGACATTGTCTGAAATAAGCGACTTTGTCGTAGCGGATTTAAGCGGCCATGCGCTGGGCGTTGATGCGAGGGATACTGATCCGACAATGCCGCCGCTGCGGTCTTCCAATGCCTGCTCAAAAGCTGCTTTGTTCATAGCCATAAAGGCATCGGCCTTGTCGTTAAAATCAACCCATACAATGCTTGATTGGTTGCCGGGCATAGGCACAATTGTAAACGGGCCGCCTGGTGTGTGGAATTCGGTCGAAATATTTTTATGTGATTTGCTGTGGTTAATCAGGCATGTAATCGCTTTTTGCCCGTAATCCTTCACGATATATTCTATTCCGGTCAGGGCTCTGGTTTTAGAACTGCGTCCATCCGCGCCAACGAGTAATTTGGTTTTGATGGTCTTGCCGTTATCAAGTGTAACGATCGCATGTGTGCCTGTTGTGTGATAATCGGCAATCGCGGCCTTTTTTATAAAGCGTATATTGCGCACGGTTTTCATTTCGTCAAATAAAGCCGCGCGTAATATAGCGTTGGGATAGTTTTTGCCGAAATAGGGTTTGTTGATTTCATCGGCATGGAAATTTACCTCAAGCAGATTTTTTTTACGCGTAGCTCTGGTGCGGTCAATAATGCGCATGGTCTCAAGCGGCGCGGTGTAATCTTCGCATCTTGGCAGTGCGCCGGTATGTTCTAAAATCTGTAGGCTTTCGCTCATTAATGCGGAAGTGCGACCATCCGGTTTTGTTTTTTTGAGCGGTAGCGGCGGAAATGGATCGACCATAGATATATTAAGACCAAAGCGCCCGAGTAATATGGCAAGAGCCAGTCCCGGTATGCCTGCACCACTGATTAATATATCTGATTTCATGGTTTCCATTTTATGCCTTCTTTTGGATGTTCTCCATTGGCGGTTCAGTGTATGTATCTGTATACTACTGAATATAGAGACACAGAAGTATAGAGCAACAACATATAAACATGTTTTAACCTAAAAGAGCACAGAAGTCATGAAAACAGCTTGTATACAAATGGATAGCGTTACGGATATCAAAACCAATATTGAACACTGTTGTGAGCTTGTTACTAAGGCGGTGCACGATTATGGCGTTCATTTCGTCGTCACGCCGGAGAATACAGATTTTGTACGCGGCGCATATGCGGATATGTTTGCTGGCGCGCTCAGTTATGAGGATCATTTTGGCATATCGCGCTTTGCAGAACTGGCTAAAGACCTGAATATCTGGCTGCAGATTGGTTCAATGACTGTTAAAAACCAGAGCGGCAGCCTTTCGAACCGGAGCTTCTTTTTTGATCCGGAAGGACAGATCGTAGCAACTTACGACAAGATACATATGTTTGAGGTGACTCTTGATAATGGCGAGAGTTATAGAGAGGCGGATGCCTTTGCCGCAGGGGATCGCGCGGTTGTGATTAATACGCCATGGGCGGGCGTTGGCCTGAGTACTTGTTACGATATACGTTTTCCGCATTTATATCGTGAGCTAGCTCATCATGGCGCGCAGGTGATTACTGTGCCTGCGGCATTTACGGTTAAGACCGGGCAAGCGCATTGGGAAGTGCTGCTTCGTGCAAGGGCAATTGAAAATGGATGCTACATTGTCGCTGCTGGGCAGGGTGGCATGCATGGTGGTGAAAAGAAAACCTATGGGCATTCTATGATTGTGGGGCCGTGGGGTGACATACTGGTTCAGGCTGATGATATTGGAGCCGGTATTATCGTGGCCGATCTTGATCTGGATACGGTAACGCAGGTGCGTCGTTCTATCAATTCGCTTGAGCATGATAGGGATTATACTGTGGATGTGTATGGCGAGTTGTCCTGATAGCGTATGTTGTTCTCGCTATTTATAATTTTTAGCTGTTTCGCATTGTTTTCAGCTTATGTCTCAGTGGTATTGCCATGCCAGTGGCCTTATTTATCAAATGGCCTTGTTTATATAGTGCGGCGTATTTGAAGTTATACCAGCAGGCTTGCATCTACATTTAATGCAGAAGATATGGCGCGCAATGCTTTCAGAGACCCGTTTTTCTTTCCGGTTTCAATTTCGGTCAGGTAGGGGCGGGAAAGGCTTGCATCATTGGCGAGTTGCTGCTGGGTATATCCCCTATATTCTCGCAAGATTTTTACCGGATGGTCTTGGCGTGCGAAGATGCGGTCAAGGACATCGTCGGGAATGTCGCTGGGTTCGGCGGAGATGCTCTGACTGGCCATCATGCGGTATTCATGTAGTGGTACAAGGGCATATGGCTTTCCTTGAATATGGATAAGGTCGTGTTTCATGATGGCTGGTATCCTGTAGTAGTGGTTTGTGTCGCCTGAAAATTTTATCTGGCAAAGGAAGAGTTGTATGAATAGCGACAATGTATTCTATAAACAACATATCATGATTTCATTGTGCAGGAAAGCGGCTATTCGGTGTTTATTTTTGGTATTGATTTAGGCCAGAGGGTTTAGACCAGAGGGTTTAGGTCAGAGGGTTTAGGTCAGAGGATTTAGACCGATTTCTTCGTAGATGTCTTCTGGTGATTTTTTTTGTTCTTCGCGTAAGGATTTTATCGTAACGGACTGATTTCGCTTAGCAAATCGTTTTCCTTCTTCATCGAGTAATAATTTGTGATGGTCGTATTTCGGTACGTGGAGTCCCAATAATTCTTGCAGCAAACGATGTAGATTGGTCGCGTAAAGTAAATCTTCGCCGCGTGTTACATGGGTGATGCCCTGAATATGATCATCGACAACAACACTTAAATGGTAACTGGCGGGAACATCTTTACGTGCCAGTATAACATCGCCGAGTATCGCGGGTGTAGCAGTCATTTCGCCTTTGCTTTCTTCTATCCATTTCAGATTACCGGATACCAGATTTATCGCTTTTTCTACATCTAGTCTTACGGCAAACGGCATGCCGTTATCTGTGTTGTGATCTCTTTGCTCTTTGCTTATATGTCTGCAGGTTCTGGGGTAAAGTAATCCTTCGGGCCCATGCGGAGCGGAGGCCGATGCGGACTGCTCGTCTCGTATTTTTTTTCTTGTGCAAAAACAAGGGTATAGAACACCTTTCTTGTAGAGCGCATCAAGAGCTTTCTTGTATTGCTGGAAGTGTTTGGACTGCTCGCGCACCGGGTGTTCCCAGCTTAGCCCCAGCCATTTCAGGTCTTCGAATATGGCTTGTTTATACTCGGGCTTGCTGCGCTCCAGATCAATATCTTCAATGCGAAGAATAAAGCGGCCATTATTTTGCTTGGCCTTGTTATAGGCGAAAATCGCTGAATAGGCATGTCCGATATGCAGGTAACCTGTCGGAGACGGTGCAAAGCGTGAGGTGTTTATGTTTGTTGGCGTGGATGAGGTAAACATTGTTTATTATTACATCGAATTGGCTGTGTTGTGCAATAGAACGCGACATGTGGAAACAATGTGATGATCTGAATTAGACCTTGGTTTTATGCTGTAATTTGGCTATTTATAAGGGCATTAAGATATTTTACAGGCAAGATAAAGGGTGCAGCATGACACAGGAATTTAAAGCATATCAATATGGACCGGCATCGGGCGGGGATCCTAAACAGATTGTATTGCTTTTACATGGGCTTGGCGCCAATGGGCAGGATTTGATCGGTCTTGCACCGGAATTTTCCGATACATTACCTGATGCAATGTTTATTTCGCCTGATGCGCCGTTCCCGTGCGATATGGCACCGATGGGCTATCAGTGGTTTTCACTGCAAAGCCGCGATCCCGAAGATATGCTCAAAGGCATTAAAATCGCTCAGCCTATGCTGGAAGAGTTCATAAGCGCGATATTAAAAGAATACAACCTTCCAGCAGATAAGCTGGCTTTACTTGGCTTTTCACAAGGCACAATGATGAGCCTTTATGTCGGTCCACGTTATAAGGATAAGCTAGCAGGCATTATGGGGTATTCTGGAGCTTTGGTATGGGAAGATGATGTGCAGGTTGAGAGGCTTACAAAGATTCCTGTTGAACTGGTTCACGGTGATTCGGATGACGTTGTTCCCGTTACGGCTTATCATCATGCGCGCGAAGTGCTTGAAAAAAGCGGTTTTTCCGTATCCGGTACCGTAGTTCCGGGGCTTTCTCATGGTATTGATTATACTGGAATTGCTGCAGGCAAAGAATTTTTGTCGCGCGTTCTTCTGTAAAATCATTAACGTTTTATTAAGCTTTGAAATAATATTTCTCCACAGCTGTAACTATAGGAATAAAGCCATTATTTCGGTGCGTAGCAACATGAAATAATTGAGTAACCCTAGGTTTTATAGGGGGTATAAGCTATAATATAGATATATAGACGCGAGGCCCTGATTCTCACTTGATCGTCACAACAGGCCTCCACCGTGTTCTACGGCATAGAGAAAGGAATGTTGTTCGTATGGATGTACATACCAGTATGAGATCTTTGGAGAAGTGTCCGGCACTGATTTTAAATGCCGATTATAGGCCTTTGAGTTATTTTCCCTTATCGTTATGGTCTTGGCAGGATGCTGTTAAGGCCATTTTTCGTGAATCGGTTGTGGTTATCTCTGAATATGACCGCACGGTACGGTCAACTTCATGCGAATTAAGACTGCCTAGTGTGCTGGCGTTGAAGGAGTATATTCCCGCAGCACGCACACCGGCTTTTACACGATTTAACGTTTTTTTACGTGATCGATTTACCTGTCAATATTGTGGACGGCCTTTTAAGGCGCATAATTTGACATTTGATCACGTTATACCGCGCTCGCGCGGTGGACGAACATCCTGGGACAATATTGTTGCAGCTTGTCAGTGTTGTAATACGGCAAAAGGAAACCGCATGCCAAATCAATGTGATCTGAAGCCGCTATATAGCCCGCGCCAGCCAACAATATTCGAATTACAGGAAAGTGGACGAAAGTTTCCACCTAATTTTCTACATGAAAGCTGGGGAGACTTTTTGTACTGGGATACCGAGCTGGAAGAGTAAAATCACTATGGTCACTGCAATGGCCGATTTTACAAGATGTTCGTATTCCGGTTTTGTCAAAACCAAACCAAAGGAGGTTGTCATGTTTGGGAAGTATTTTGACGTCGGAGCGAAGAGAGACTTTATGGGAGCATTTTTCTTTTTTGTTGTGCATCTCATGTTACTTGTTGGTTTCTCTTCTGTACTGGTTCATTTCTTCGGAGTTTCTGGCTTGGTAGAAGGAAGCGGTGCATTTTTTGATGGTGGTGAAATATACACCCATATTGGAACATTGTTCATTATCTGGCTTGGTGCCACTATTGTGTACCAGCGCGGTATGAGTAATGACATGATGTCGATGGTTATTGTTGGTGCAGGTATATTTGCTGCATGGACATATGGCCCGATACTCGGTCTCGTTCCAATTGCTCTACTTACAACAATGGATAAATCAAAATCCTAGAGATTAAACTTTAAAAAGTTTAGCATGCGAAAGCCGGGCTCCTTTGGGACCCGGCTTTTTCATTGTGCCGATTGTATGTTCAATTATGAGGTGTTGTTTTAGTGGGGCTGGTCTGTAAGCCTTGATATGAGCCAATTTATCTTGACATAACCTCTTGTGTCGCTATAAACATGGATGGTTTCCATATTTTTTATAAGGTTTATTCCCCTTTGGCTTTGTTTGTAGCCTTTTTCGGGATGTAAAGGGCGGTACAGCTATGTTTGATGATCTATTTAATTTTGCGAAGAAGCGTACTTTGAAAGAGTCCGTTGGTTTTTATATTTTTTACGTTTGTTTGTTTTATGGCGCGGTTGGAGTTTTAGAGGTTTTTGGCCTCGTTTAGGCAGGGTGCAAGCGCATCACAATTAACAAAACAAAGAATATTCCGTATTGTCTAGAAACCATTGGATTTGCGCGTGATCAATATTGCGCCTGCTAGTGAAAACGCAGCATAGATAAAAGATAATATGGCGTTATAATTTGCCATGGATAATTTTAATATCGGATCGCTCCATGGTATTTCATCACATCTGACAGCACTTTGTGACTGGATAGATGCTAAAATATCACCGCCCTCAGCAACATCGAAATTGACCTGACAGCCTTCCAGAAATGATTTCCACCAATGTAGTTCTACACCTGTGTGGTAGGCGGCAATGACTGATCCGCATAAAAAGGCAATGGCGCAGATTAATATGAGTGCAGCGCTTATTTTCGGCTTGTGGGGCGCAGTGATCAGGCCGATAAGGGCGATAAGGGCTGCTGCGAAATATGGCGCGCGCTGGTACAGGCAAAGTACGCAAGGCTGCAAGCCAAAAATATATTGCGCCGTATATGCCGATGCGAGCGAGAATACAGATATCGCAATAATACCGGTGCAGACGTAAAACGGGTTTGATAAAATACCGGAGATGAGTTGTTTGGCGTTAGGCATGTAGTGTATCCATATTCTTTCAACGTGCGGGGGATAAAACCCTATAGGAATGATTTAATCGTTTCTTTGATAATGTCAAAGGCCTCTGGCCCAAAAAATAGTACGGCCAGCACCAGTATAGTAATCCACCCCATACCGATCATAGCGCCGCCAAGTATGGCAAGTCCATCACGCATCATAAATCCGACAGACATTAATGTAATGCCAAGGCTTGGTACGGTGTTTGTCAGGGGAACGGGAATACATACTGTGAGTGCCATTATAAAAGCCAAAAATCCGAAAACTTGTGCCCATCGCGGTCCTGTAATCCACCCCAAGCGTGGCTTGATTAATATTTCCAGCTTTTTAAACCATGGTATAAGCCCGGTAATCATGCCGCTGACTTTTTGAACCGATACTTCTTTTTGGCGGATTTTTTCCGGCATATAGATATTTTTTGCGCCCAAGAGCTGGTGAATCGTCAGCAATACTAGGGGTGTTGCCAGTATAATATTGATGCCGGGCGGCACGGGAATTGGTAATGCCATTGGCGCTGCGAAGAAAATAAGGACAATACCGATGCCGCGCTCATGAAAATGATCGAGAATATATTGAACAGAAATACGCTCGCTCTTGCTGCTGGAAAGCGCGTCAGTAAAGGCCGTCATGATTTCTGATAGTGTTCTGATATTTGTCATTTTCATGATGTAGCATAGCAAACAGATCTTGTTAATAAAATGGTAACTATTGCTGACTATTATAAGAGTCACAGGTTAATACCTCCCTGTTCAACTTGGCCGGCATTTAGCCGGCCTTATTTTTTGCCTCTGTTTTATCTGCTGTTGTTTTATCTTTTCTTGTTTATGTTGCCGGTTCTTTGTGAGCAACCTGATTTTGAATATGTAGAAATTTTAGGGGCAGGGGATATATTTTGCTTGAGTTCTCAAAAACATCACCATATAGTCACCTTCTACTGCGGGTATGGTGGAACTGGTAGACGCGGTGGATTCAAAATCCACTGGCCTTAGGCCGTGGGGGTTCAAGTCCCTCTACCCGCACCACTCTTTCTTTTTCTTCAGGAATATTATCATGGCGTTCGCTTTGCGGGCAACGTGAACC
>JAUILO010000113.1 GCA_030432775.1 Alphaproteobacteria bacterium | reverse complement strand
ATGGATAGATCTTTATTTGCCAAAGGAGCTATCAAAGCTGCTATTTGGACCCATGATAAAACGAATGGTATTTACTCTATGAAAGACGTCCTAAACATTGAATAAAAAGAATTTTTTATCATTTTCTATTAAGACTATCGAAAGAATTACTATAGTATAACTACAGAAGCACTTAAAAAATTTTACGCCTAAAACAAGTAATTATTATATGTGAACTTCAAAGATATATTTTTCCCATGTTCAAAGAACAATTACAAAAATTAAAAGATATAATGACATCTGAGTCCGGGCGACCTGAAAAACTGGTGACCAAAGCATATCTGATTGCATTATCCATTATTGCGGTTTTAACTATCGGAAGTCATGTCATTACGACCAATATCACCAATGCACAGCAGCGCACTTCGGAAGTAAACTATAATATCGGAAGACAACGCGCCTTGATCCAACAAGTTGCAAAATACACAAAAAGATATAATGAAAACAAACAGCAACTCGAAAAAGACCTGCTGATCCAGTCTATCGAACAGATTGGAACAAGCCATGAATTCATGATTAAATCCGTTAAACCAAGCGGAAAAAAAGGTGCGATTAACAGCTCCACCTTACAAAGTTTTTATTACGAAGAACCGTATGAAACAGATAAGAAGCTCAAAGAACTACTGCAAGCCGCGCGCGATGTCGCCGACCCGCCAATTGATATGTCCGAACAAGAGGTTTTGGATAAACTAGAATTAATCGAAGACACCGCCTCTACCCAGCTCGTAAATAATTATGATATTGCGCTGGAATATTATCAGGAAGAAGCCACAAAAGAGATTTCCGGCTATTATAAGTTACAAACATATACCGTAATCTTCATTCTTCTGACATTGCTTATCGAGGCTCTGTTCATCTTCCAGCCTCTTGTTCGCAAACTTGCCAATTACAACAGAAAACTGCTTAAGATGGCTCTTGAAGACCCGCTGACGGGCCTGAATAACCGCCGCGCCTTTATTAACCGCGCTTCATCCGGTCTGCAAGAATCTGTTTCGTCTTCGGCAACGGTGGCCGTGGTGCTAACCGACCTCGATAAATTTAAACTCATCAATGACACCTATGGCCATAGCGCCGGTGACGAAGTTCTAAAGCACTTCTCTCGTATCATGGAAAGATCACTTAGAACATATGATGTTACAGGCCGTATTGGCGGCGAGGAATTTGCCATACTTCTCCCAAACACAACTTCGGAAGAAGCCTACAAAGTCATTAACCGCCTGCGTAAAAACATTGAATCCACGCCGTGCGATTACGATGAAGATGACACACGCAAGAACACATTATCCTACACAGCAAGTTTCGGTATTGTTGTCAGTGAGGACAAAAATTCCAACATCGAAAACCTTCTTAGTCAGGCCGACCGCAACCTATACAAAGCCAAGGAAGATGGCCGAAATCTGGTTGTGATTAATGACGCAGAACCTATGCCAGAGCCTGTGAAGAATAAAATAGACGCAGAAGACAAAGATGACAGTGACGACAGCGACGCTAAAGAAGACAAAAATAGCAAAACGGCAACACAGGATAAAGCCAGCAGCGCGGACGAAAAATCAAAAAAAAAAGAAAAACGCTAAAAAAGCGACTGGTTAAACAAAGACGCTTAAACCAGTTAGTCTTTAGACACGCTGCACATATAACCTTCCATACCAAGCAATAATTTCTTACGGGCGCTTCCCCATGCGTAATTTTCCACTATACCAGATGCCTGTATAACGCGATGGCACGGAATAAGAACCGAGATAGGATTTTGCCCGATCGCCGTACCGACAGCCCGGCTTGCTGATGGCTTTCCAATATCTTCTGCTATTTGCTTATAAGATCGCGTCTGTCCAAACGGTATCTTCAATAATGACTGCCATACCTGCACCTGAAAATTCGTACCAAACACATCTATAGGCAATGCCGCTGATGGCGCACTCATATCGTCACGCCCCGTCCAGATATCAACAACTCGTTGACCCAGCGTCAGAAACTGCTGCGTATCCGCATCGGCTATAAAATCCGCAGCAGGCCATCTTGCTCGCATTTGCGCCTCTGCTCTTGCGGTCTGTCCGTCCATTATAAAACCAAGCCAGCAAATACCATGATCTGTATAGCCCAAAAACAGTTCGCCAATATTTGCCGGATAACAGCCATAAGTAACCGTAATCCCCTGCCCTCTGCTTTTGATACCGCCCGGTGACATCGCAGTGAAATTAACGCATAAATCATGCAAACGGCTTGTGCTGGAAAATCCGGAACGCTCTGATGCCTCCATTATAGACCTGCCATAAACAAGCATCTCTTCGGCATCGCGCATTAACATATATTGAATCAAATGTTTGGGGCTTATCCCGACATGCTCCTTGAACAGCTTCTGAAAATAGGTTTTCTCGTAACCTGCTCTGCGCGATAGAAAATCAAGATCCGGTCGCTCATGATAATGATCAACCAGATAATCTATAGTCTCGGCAATAACTTGATAAGGCACATTCGACATGATCTATTTCTAATCGCTCTAGGGTAAAAAACCAATCCGTTTCTTGTGTTTGTATCGCATTACCACCCAAGGCGCTTTACGTGTCAAAAATATTCATTATGATCAGCATAGACCAGACAGGCAAAACACCATGATGCAAAAAAAGAACATAGAAGCCTTTTTCTCGACGCTTCAGACTCTCAATCCCGAGCCTAAAGGGGAGCTAAACTACAGCAACCCGTTCACCTTACTTGTTGCCGTCGTTCTCTCCGCACAGGCAACAGATATCGGTGTAAATAAAGCCACTGAAAAGCTGTTTAAAATTGCTGATACCCCCGAAAAAATGCACGCACTTGGCGAAGATGGCATTAAAGATCACATCAAAACCATTGGTCTTTACAATGCCAAAGCCCAAAACGTCTATAAATTATGCCGAATTTTAATCGATGAACACGGCAGTATCGTCCCCCAAACCCGCGAAGAGCTTGTCAAACTCCCCGGTGTTGGTCGAAAAACCGCCAATGTCGTATTGAACATAGCATTTGGTCAGGAAACCATTGCTGTTGATACCCATCTATTCCGTGTCAGCAACCGCACCGGTCTTGCCCCCGGTTCAAATGTCGATATTGTAGAAAGATCACTGGAAAAACGTATCCCCAAGGAATATAAGCGTCATGCCCATCACTGGCTGATTTTACACGGACGATATATCTGCAAAGCCCGCAAACCATTATGCGGTCAATGCCCCGTCTATCAATATTGCCAATATAAAGAAAAAGAACCAGCTTAAATCTATCAAAGCCTATAGTTGTTTATCTCACTATTCCGGACATCACCTCACAAAAGCCAGCTAAAATATCACCCCTGTCTAGAGGTGATATGTGCCGATCTATCCGGCACATTATGAACCTGCAACAACGAGCCCAGACACTCTTGCTCTGCACCCTGCGCCAGATGCTTAACTTTATCCGTATTATCTTCCAACAAGCTCGCCGTATGACGCGGGCGAATTTCGTAATAGATCACATTATTAGCCTGTTCGTCTGTCTTGTCATCATTTTGCGCAAAGAAAACATCCATCACACAAACTTCGCTTTTATACTGCCAAGACGACACAGAACCATCCAGACGCACCAGCTCCGGCTCATCAAACGTGACCAGAACATCATATTTATGCATTTTGGCTAAATACTGGCTGTTTTTCTTAACCTTGGAGCGCAATTTACGCGCATAGCGCTGCTGGCTTTGCGCAGACATATCAGGCACAGAAGCACCATAAGCTGCCGCATATGCGCTCTGATCGACAAGCTCGGCAAATATACCGCCGGATTTGTGACAACTACCAACCAAACATAAAGGCAATAAAAATGTTATCGCAAAAATGCTGGATAGCAATAGTTTCGTGCGGTCATTTGATGCTTTGGAAATGTTCTCCGCCACATACTGACCTAATAATCTTACTCTTATCATCATACAAGAATGCGATACTCTCTACAGAGCATCGCATATCTCTCCTAACTTTATAGCCAAGCTTTAAATTATTCTGCCGCTACTGCAGCTTCTTCAGTGCCATCTAATGGCAACTCGCCTTTTCTTTGCTTGTTATCGTTTTTTGCAGGGGCAGCTTTCTTCGCACCTTCTTTAGAAGATGACTTCTGGCTGCTACCTGTTGATGCTAAAGGGCTGATTTTACCATCAATCTCTGCACCGGCTTCAACTTGAAGCTCTTTGTATGAAATTGTACCAGTGACAACACCACCTGACTTGATTGTCAAACGACCATTGACAACAATCTCGCCTTCAAAACGGCCTGCAATTGTTGCTTCTTCGATTTGCACTGCGCCGTAGAATGTACCGGACTCTGTAACCTCAAGAACGCGCGCGCCTTGAAGAGCAGCTTCGACAGTACCCTCGATAACCAAGTAATCACAAGCTGAAATCTCACCAGACATTGTAATACCTTCGCTAATAACCAAGCGGCGACCATCAGCTTCCGCAGCAGATGTTGATGAAGGGCTTGTTGATCCAGGGTATGCGCCGCCTACGAAAGATGCTGGCTGTGACGGTCTTGAAAACTGGCTTCCTGGAATGTCGATATTACGGTTACTGTCTTGTTCGTTGCTCATTGATTTTTCCTCTATAATTGGTCGTTGAGTATTAGGGTTTGTCCATTTTGAAAGTGGAGTAGATGTTGACGGTCTTTCAGTAACAGTTTCGGCAATGGCCTCTTCTTCTGTTTCTGTTTCCGATACAGTCTGTTCTTCTACTGGTGTTGTTTGTTCCTGAACAAAATCCATTTGCTCTTCGACAAGTTTTTCTGAATCAACAGCAACATCTTGCTGTTTTGCAGTTTCTTCGGGTTTTTGTTCTTCGGTTTTAGGGCGATGAAACATGTAAAAACTTCCTTCTTAAATAGTAATAAAAAGCCAAAAATATTGAAGCTAAACCACAGCGCTTACGCCAAAGCGCACTATGAAAACAATCATGCTATGAATATCGCCGACCCTATCAGTGTATATAAAAACGCGCAAGAGAAAGATGAAACTTTTTTGAGCGCTTTGCTGCATCGCATTGATACTAAATGATTTTTTCTTGCCGATAAGGCTGAGCGCCATTTAACAGAATATTTTCTATTTTATTTAACCCCATATTTGTGGCGTTTTTATGGCTGCGTCAAAAGCCTTTATATGCTTGGTTTTTGGCTCTTTCCAATCAGGCGGATTCCGGTATAAGCACTCAGCGCTGCTAAAGTATCAGTTGCGGTATTCACCACATAACTTTGAATATTAAGAGAATTTTCACCCACCGCTTGATCAAGACCAACACCCACACCAACACCACATAACACGCCGGCTGCTAAATTAAACAATCTGGAAAACTCATTCCCTCTGCCTGATTGCTCTCCATATGCACTAATCGCAGATAAAGCAACCGGAATAACTACAGCCGTGCTTGCATCAGTAACCAGATTCACTGCCGCTGCAAATGTAAGCGGCAACTCAACACCGTATTTGAAGAAATCGTTCTTACGAAGCTTGGAATAAGACACTTCTAACATCCTTCCAGATAATATTTATATAAGCTGTAATAATCTTGTAATTCAAATTATAGAGCCAAGCCACATTTACTTTTACTCGAAAATTATGTCAAATTTATTTTCAGGCGGAGGAATGATAGAAAGCTGAAACAAAACAAAAAAAGATCAGTGAAAATAATCATAAATGCGCTGTGCCATAGCCTCGGATATACCTTCGACCTGCTGTAAATCCTGCACCCCGGCACCCGCCACAGATTTTGCAGAACCAAAGTAATGAAGCAATGCTTTCTTTCGTTTGGCACCAACACCCGGAACATCATCAAGCAAGGATTTTGATATAGCGTTCATACGGCGTGTGCGGTGCGCACCAATGGCAAAGCGGTGCGCCTCATCACGCAATCGCTGCATATAATGCAACACCGGATCATCCACCGGCAAATCAAATGATGGCTGCCCCAATGGATGAAATACCTCTCGTCCAGCATTGCGATCAACGCCTTTTGAAATTGCCACAAGGCATAGACTATCCTCTAGTCCCAATTCCTGCACAACTTCAAGTACCGCGCTTAGCTGCCCCTTACCGCCATCAATCAAAACAAGGTCCGGCCAATCCGCGCTTTCCGGTCCGCTTCCATCTTTAAGCGAACGACCAAAACGCCGACGTAAAACCTCGCGCATCATACCGTAATCGTCAGCCGCATCGGCCTGTTTGATATTAAACTTACGATAGGCGTTTTTCTGAAACCCGTCCGGCCCCGCAACAACCATCGCGCCCACCATATTCGTGCCTGATATATGGCTATTATCATATATCTCTATGCGTTTTGGCAGGTCTTCCAGATCAAACAATCCAGCAACCTTGGTCAACAGCCTTTTCTCGCTCGTATTCTTGATAAGCTTTTGCTTCAGCGCATCTTTGGCATTATTCACTGCGAAACCAACGATCTTCTTACGCGCTCCCCGCAACGGCTTTGAAATATGCACCCTGTGACCGGACTGAACCTCCAGTGCATCCTCCAACACACCCTTGCCACTTGGCGTAACATTCACCAATATCTGCGATGGAACGGGCTTATTCTGATAAAACTGCCCTATAAAAGCGGCAACGATGTCTTCTTCGCTTTCATCATCGCTACAGGCCGGAAAATAACTTTGGTTTCCGTTATTCTGACCATTACGGAAAAAGAACACCTGAACACAAGACACTCCATCTTTTTGGTATATCGCAAACAGATCAGCATCCCCAAGATTATCGACATGCACTTGCTGCTGCGCACTGACATGGGAGAGTGCCTTCAACCTGTCACGATATTTAGCAGCTTCCTCATATTCGCGTGCATCACTGGCCTGTTGCATTTTACGCGAGAAATATTCATGTACTGCCTTGCTTTTACCCGATAGAAAATCGCGCGCATAATCAACCTGCTCCGCATACTCTTCGGCACTGACAAACCCCACACATGGCGCAGTACAGCGCTTGATATGATATTGCAAACATGGCCGCGTGCGCGAGGCAAATACATTATCCGAACAATTACGCAGCATAAAAGCCTTCTGCAAAGTGGCTATAGTCCTATTAACGGCGCCTGCGCCAGGAAACGGCCCAAAATAGTCTCCTTTGCGTTTTTGACTGCCACGATATTTGGCGACCAGCGGAAATTCATGGTCTCTTGCAATTAAAATATAGGGAAAAGACTTATCATCACGCAGCAATATATTAAAATACGGCCTCAACTTTTTAATTAAGCTCGCCTCAAGCAACAAAGCGTCGGCCTCGGTATGCGTATGGACGAACTCCATATCAACGGTTTGCGAAACCATACGTTGCAAACGATACGGCATTTTTGCCGTATTCGTATATGACATGACACGCTTGGTTAACGACTTGGCCTTACCCACATATAACACCTGTCCTTTGTCATCCAGCATACGATACACCCCCGGAGTATCCGGCAATGATTTGGCAAAGCGGCGTATAATTGCTGTTGCAGCCTCTAATGATGGCGGAGCTTGTTTACCCATAAAACGTCTTCAATCTGCTTGCTATCAAACATTAACAATCTAGCATTAAATCTATTGTATTCCAGATTATAATGCGGAGAATCAAGGAATGTTTTGGATTCCTATCAAAGCAAAGAGGCTAGGTGACGATAAGATTTATTTGAACTTTGCAATTTATAAAAAGAATCTAAAAAATATAGTCTTTTTTGGTGGGCTATATTTTTTAGAAAGCTTGAATTATATGTACTTTGTTGTTTATCGTGACCCAAAGAATAAAAATAAGTATCCGTTTGAGTTAAGATGTACGAATGATCCACTTAGCTCTGTAAAAACCATGAGTTTTTGGATTTCCAACCCTAAAGATTATCATAGGTTGAAGGTTTGTGAATAGAAACTTATGAATATGCCTACGAGTAGCACTAGGCGGCATCCACAGCAGGGCGGCATCCACAGCTTTCTCAGAAAACCCTTACGGTTTTTCAATACCATTCTAAAAATCCTTAAATTACCATATGCAAGCGGCCGTCCAAACCAAAAACTCCAAAGAATCAAGCGGAATTTGCTTTTCAAGGGAAGACAAGGCGGTGGCTGGGCTGAAG
>JAUILO010000112.1 GCA_030432775.1 Alphaproteobacteria bacterium | reverse complement strand
TACCTAAAAACACGTCATAGGCATCGTTATTTCACGTTGCCATGCATCAATTTCAATTGTTGGGGATCGCATTCTTGCATGATATGATCCGCCTCATAAAAACAACATTCCACTTTAGCTAAGAAGATACAATATGAGCACGAAACTTACAGATTTTCTTGAAGAAGAGCTGCAATCCATCAAAGAACAAGGCTTTTTCAAATCCGAAAGGATTATAACATCTCCGCAAAGTGCGGATATTGCCGTAAATGACAATGACGGCATATTGAATATGTGCGCAAATAACTATCTTGGCCTTGCCAATAACGAAGAACTCGTCACCGCAGCAAAAAATGCGCTTGATGAATATAAGCTCGGCATGGCATCGGTGCGTTTTATATGTGGAACACTCGATATTCACAAAGAGCTAGAGAAAAAAGTATCTAAATTCAAAGGCATGGAAGATGCGATCCTCTATTCATCCTGTTTTGACGCGAATACAGGTTTATTTGAAACGATATTGGGCCCCGAAGACGCAATCATTAGCGATGAGCTTAATCATGCAAGCATCATTGACGGGGTTCGTCTGTGTAAAGCCAAGCGATATCGCTACAAAAATAATGACATGAAAAATCTGGAACAATGCCTAATTGAGGCACAAGATCAGCGCCATCGTTTAATCGCCACAGATGGTGTATTTTCAATGGATGGTTATCTGGTTAACCTGCCCGAATTATGTGCCCTGGCGGAAAAATATGATGCCATGGTTATGGTTGATGATAGTCATTCCGTTGGCTTTATGGGCCCAAATGGCGCGGGCACGGCCGATCATTACGGACTGACAGACAAGGTTGATATTATTACAGGTACATTCGGTAAGGCGCTAGGCGGGGCTTCTGGTGGCTATACGGCTGCAAATAAAACAATCGTCGAAATCCTGCGACAACGCTCACGCCCCTATCTGTTTTCAAATACATTGGCACCGGTGATTACCGCAACGACTATGGCGGCTCTTGACCTCATCGAACGTGATGGCAAGGCTTTGCGCAGCAAGCTAACGGAAAACAGCACCTATTTCCGTGAAAATATGACCAAGCTCGGCTTTGATCTACTGCCCGGTAAACATCCTATTATTCCTGTTATGATTTATGATGGCGCACTGGCAAGTGAATTTGCCGATGAAATGCTGAACCATGGCGTTTATGTTGTCGGGTTTTCATATCCTGTCGTACCGGTAGGCAAAGCCAGAATCAGAACGCAAATTTCCGCTGGTCACACAAAAGAGCATCTGGACAAAGCCATTGCTGCTTTCGAACAAACAGGTCTGAAACTAGGTATAATCAAGAGGTCTGCAGCATGAAGGCACTTTCAAAATTAAAAAGTGAACCTGGCTTATGGCTCGTAACCGATGCAGAAAAACCGCAAATTGGTGCGCTAGACGTTCTTATTAAAGTCAAACAAAGCGCAATATGCGGCACAGATTTACACATATATAACTGGGATGAATGGTCACAAAAGACTGTACCTGTTCCAATGATTGTCGGCCACGAATATGTCGGCGAGATCGTTGAAATCGGCTCGGAAGTCCAAAACGTAAAAATTGGCGATCGAGTATCCGGTGAAGGTCATGTGGTTTGTGGTTTTTGTCGAAATTGCCGTGCCGGTAAACGGCATTTATGCAAGCACACCAAAGGTATTGGCGTTAACGTACAAGGCAGCTTCGCCGAATATCTGAGCCTGCCTGTTAGCAATGTGATTACCATCCCGGACAGCATATCCGATGATATCGCCTGTATACTCGATCCACTAGGCAACGCCGTTCATACGGCTTTGTCGTTCGAGATGATTGGTGAAGATGTACTCATCACCGGTGCAGGCCCCATTGGTATTATGGCAGTGGCGATTTGCAAGCATGTTGGTGCGCGCAATATCGTTATAACTGACATCAACCCCTATAGACTGGCTCTTGCCAAGAAAATTGGCGCAACGCGCACGGTTGATGTACGCACTGAAACCCTGACCGATGTCATGGAAGAACTGGGCATGAGCGAAGGTTTTGACATCAATCTGGAGATGTCTGGCAACGAGCGGGCCATTCAAGACATGCTGGCGGCAATGAATACCGGCGCACGTGTCGCCTTGCTTGGCATACCGCCGCGCGACATTAATGTGAACCTGCATGAAATTATATTTAAAGGAATGGTTGTCAAAGGTATCTACGGAAGGGAAATGTATGAAACATGGTATAAAATGATTGCCATGTTACAAGGTGACCTGAACGTAGATGATGTTATAACGCACCGCTTCCCGATTGATGAATATGAAAAGGGATTCGAAGTTATGAACTCCGGCCAATGCGGCAAAGTCATTCTGGATTGGTAATCACATAGCGAATAAAACCGTGCATTAGCGGCTTTAGGTCAGCGGCTTGATATTCATACCAAAATGTTTATTGGCTATCGCGATAACGGTCTGCACACGGGTATAAATAACACTGCCCTGCTCAAGGTCTTTAAAAGACAATATTCCACCTGCGCCGCTTTGATCAGACGCACGGTTGGGAAAGATATCCAGAATAACGCTGCGGCTGTGTAAATCGTAATAACGGCGCGCATATATATCATCAAGCTTGGTCGACTGTTTGCCCTGCAAACGTGTTCCAACCGAAGATTTTTCGCTGCGGCCAATCTCCTCGACCCAGCCATCGGCGTTAAAGCGTATCTGCATACTGCTATCTACCTGAAAAATATATTTGCCCTCTATCGGATCAGGAACATTGTCTTCTGTATTTGTCATTTTCTTCTCCTAATTTATGTAATTGGCAATCCATTGTTCTATGCCCAAACCATTTATGTTCTGCTCTTCGTCTGACTGTACAATTTTCAGCCACACCATAAGATCTAGCGGCTTTATCTTATTTCCATCCCTATATTCGAATATAACAGGCCCCTCGACCAGCCAGATATAACGCTCATCTTTTTCATTTTGCGATAATATGCGGAATGGCTGTGTCACTGTCACTGCTAACTCCTGTTGATTATCAATAATAGATTGAGGGGTGCCGGAGCGCTGCAAAGCCTTATAAAAACTTTTCCAGCCAACTGTCGTGAAATTTTTCTGCGCATCTTCCATGACCAGATCAAAATTCTTATAATCAAAGCTCATCGATGTTTCGACAGCAAGCTCGGCCCATCTGAGGACATGATCATTTGATTGTGATGATTGTGCTTGTGCGCTGTTCATATAAGCCAAACCAGTAGAGCATAGCATTATAACAACCAACGCAAACACAGCCCTGAGGAAGTAAACCGGAAAAACATTAGCCAGAGGCAAACCAAAACCAGAAATACGGGGCAAAACGATACGCATTATGCCACCTGCTGGTTTTCTGAAGAAATATGACGTCCCATAAGCGGAAAAGCATCTTTAATATGTATCTCGACCTTATCCGTACCGCTCCAGTCATCGACCTTTAATGTGCCTAGTATATGAAATGGAATATCTCTGCCTTTTTCAATCATAGCCTGACCAAGCGCTGTATCCGCACTGCGGAATGCCATAGCCTTGATACGTGGTCCGCCTTCCCAGTCACTGATCATCGCGCGCACGTGATCCTTGCCAACAACATCCACCATATGCAAACGGACATTCTGGAACATAAATAAAGGCTCCGGATTACCCTCACCAAACGGCCCTATGTGATTATGAACCATATTCACAAGTGAAACACTCGCACCGCGTATACTTAAAACGCCATCAATAGGGGTTTGAACTCGCAAATCCTTTCCTTCGGCCTGATCTTTGACATGTTTGAACAAAAACTCCCGTAACTCATTTTCCTTTTCGGGATCAAGTGTAAAACCTGCAGCCATAGCGTGACCGCCGCCTTTAATCAACACTCCTTCATTACGGCCATCAATAAAGGCCTGACCAATATGAATTCCAGGAACAGAACGGCCAGAGCCACGCCCTTCCAGGCCGCCAGATTCGGTTTTCGCATAAGTAATCGCAACTGCGGGCTTTTTGTACTTTTCCTTCAACCTTCCCGCAACAAGGCCGGATAATCCCGGGTGCCAGTCCTTGTGGCCAACAATAATAATCGGATCATTATAAAGTGCGCCCTCTTCGGCCATAATAATGGCCTGATCGAACATCTCGGCTTCGATCTCCTTACGCTTGTCATTACAATCATTAAGCGTCCAAGCAATATTCTGCGCATCTTCATCATCACGTGTAGATAATAAATTTGCTCCAAGATCAGCTTTATGGATGCGTGATCCGGCGTTTATTCTTGGCCCTAAAATGAACCCTAAATGATACGGAGATATCGATCCATTTAACTTCGTAACCTTAGCAAGTGCCGACACGCCTAAGTTTTTACGCTGCGTCAAAAATTCAAGTCCTGTACGCACAAAAAGCCTGTTTGGACCGATCAAAGGAACGATATCGCACACAGTGCCAAGGGCGACAAGATCCAGTAAATCTTTCAATGGCGGCTCTGGCATATCATTTTTCTTGTAATAACCGGCCTCGCGCAAAGCTGTATTGGTAGCAACACATGTTAAAAACACAACGCCGCAAGCCGCCAACATATCATAACCGGAATGATCGTCCTTGCGCTTGGGGTCTATAACATGCACAGCATCTGGCAGTTTATCTTCGGCTTCATGATGATCAAGTACTATAATATCAAGGCCAAGGGCGCTGCCTTGTTCAATCACATCAAAGGCAGTAATGCCGCAATCACAGATAATAACAATCTCTGCACCACGGTCCTTAAGCTGCGTTAGCGCATCTATATTCGGTCCATAACCTTCTTGAATACGATCAGGAATATAAAATTCAGGCTCTATATTAAAATGCCGAAGAAAGCGCACCATTATGGCTGTGGAGGTAGCGCCATCAACATCGAAATCGCCAAAAATTGCAATCTTGCGACCTGTTTCAATCGCCTGCGCCAGATAAACCGATAAGTCCTTCATTCCTGCAAGCGCCATTGGATCCGGGAAATCTTTCGCCAATGTGGGGGTAAGAAAGCTTTCGACCGCATCGGCCTTCACACCGCGCTGTACCAGCAAACGGGATATAATTTCGGGCAAATCATGCTGGCGCGCGATTTCTTCAACCTGAGCAACTGTAACCTCGGGCAAGACCCAGCTTGCCTTTAACAATGATTTTTCAACTTTACTGATTTGTTCTGACATACTCTTATTATAAAGCAGTATCCCCAACTCAAGGGCTTACCAATTCAAAACTATCCACAGGCCACAAACCAAACCCTGTTTGCGCTTTAATTATCAAGCGCATCAAAACCGATCTTACGGCCAAAATTATGACGCGCTTCAATCTTGCGCACTGTGCCCGATTTAGATCGCATGACAAGCGAGTGCGTTATCGCGCCGCCTGCAAAACGACGAACCCCCTTAAGCATCGTACCATCTGTCACGCCTGTTGCTGCAAACATCACATTATCAGGCTTTGCCAGCTCATCTGTGGTGTAGATTTTACTGCGATCTTCAATCCCCCAACGCTCGGCGCGGGCAATTTCCTCGTCATTACGGAACACAAGACGGCCCAACATAGAACCGCCAATACACTGAAGTGCGGCTGCAGCCAAAACACCTTCCGGCGCGCCCCCCGAGCCAACATAAACATCAATACCCGTATCCGGATCCGCAGTCGCCATAACCGCGCTCACATCACCATCAGGGATAAGAATAATCCGCGCGCCGGAACTGCGCACATCGCGAATAAGCTCTTCATGGCGTGGCCTATCCAAAATACAAACCAACAATTCATCCACTCGCGCGCCTTTGGCTTTAGCAACTTTTTGAAGAACATCAAGGATCGGCGCATCAATATCAATCGTATCAAGCGAAATACCCGGCCCCACTGCAAGCTTTTGCATATACGTATCCGGCGCATTCAAAAAACCGCCCTTATCCGTCATCGCAATAACCGCCAATGCGTTTTGTCCGCCTTTGGCTGTAATCGTTGTTCCTTCCAAAGGATCAAGCGCGATATCTATCTCCGGGCCGCCAGAACCGCCAACCTGCTCGCCAATATATAACATCGGCGCTTCATCGCGCTCTCCCTCGCCAATCACGACAGTTCCCTGAATATAAAGGCTGTTCAATGCCTCGCGCATCGCATCAACCGCAGCTTTATCCGCCGCCTTTTCATCACCACGTCCGACCATAAGCGATGCAGCAAGTGCCGCAGCTTCCGTCACCCTTACAACCTCAAGTGCAAGGTTGCGGTCCATAGCGAATTTTTCATCATCTGTTGTAAGGTGAGAGTAATCTTTGATCTTTGTCATGCCAGTCATAACGATTCCCTAAAATGATCTACACGATTATCCCGTATAGAATTGTTTTTATACGCGCCCATCCATCAACTATCCTATGCAATGCGCCCGTATAAAGGGATTAGACGCTTTCAATTCGCATTAAACAAGGAGATTCGGAAAGATTTTGTTTCTGCGCAATTAAATCCAGTGCTTTTACTATATTGGATTGTTTCACAAGATGGCTGGTGATGACAACAGAAACCGGAACATTTTCATCATCTTCTCCACGTTGAAGCACAGCTTCCATCGACACGTTATTATCGCGCATAATGGCTGAAATCTCGGCCAGAACACCCGGTTTATCTACAACGACAAGGCGCACATAAAAACGGGAAACAGAATCACCAACATCCCCCCAATCCGCATCAACCAAATCATTCGCAGGAACGCCAAAAGTAGGAATTTCATTACCACGTGCCAGATCGATGATATCTGCGACAACAGCCGATGCCGTTGCATTCTGGCCCGCGCCGAACCCGACGCTGAGGCTCGTGCCAACAAAATCACCCTCAATATTCACAGCGTTTAAAACACCATCAACCGCAGATATTGTACTGCCCAAAGGAACAAGGCATGGCTCGACCGATTTGACAAGCTTGCCGTTGATATTCTTACAGATGCCAAAAAGCTTGATCTTATAGCCAAGCTCTTCAGCATGAACCAGATCTTCTGCCGTAATATTACGGATACCATTAATCTCCATATGATCAATATCCGGCTTCACACCAAAAGCGATACTGGTCAATAGCGCAATTTTATGCGCGGTATCAATACCATCAACGTCAAATGTAGGGTCTGCCTCGGCATAGCCTTTTTCCTGCGCCTCTTTCAGCACATCGGCAAAATCACGGCCTGTTTGCTGCATTTCGGTCAAAATATAATTACATGTTCCATTCAAAATATCGATAACGCTTTTGATTTTGTTAGCAGCCAGACCTTCACGCAAACTTTTGATAATCGGAATACCGCCGCCAACCGCCGCTTCGAAATTAATCTGTACCTTGCCAGTCTCAGCAAGCGCGGAAAGCGCAGCGCCGTGATGGGCGAGCAAAGCTTTATTAGCCGTTACAACATGTTTACCTGAAGACAGTGCGCCTTCTACACAGTCTTTTGCAATGCCTTCGCTACCACCTATCATCTCGGCAACACAATCAACATCATTGTTTAAAAACTCTTCCAGAGTTTCCGACCATTTATATTTGGAAACGTCAATGCCACGATCCTTGGTTTTATCACGCGCCATAATCCCAACAACCTCAACGGGTCGTCCGGCACGTTTTGTGATCACATCTTTATTATCTTCAAGGATTTTAACAACACCAGCCCCAACAGTTCCGAGACCAGCAACAGCAACGCGAAATGGTTTACTCATAATTCTCTATTATCCGTCTTATGTTTTTTTATTTAAGTTTATTTTTGCAATGATCCGCACGTGATCTAATCTACATTCTTTTATAACCAACAACGTCTAAAAGCTATTGATGTCAACACGCAGCTATTAATACATCTAATACATCGGAATCGGCATAGGTGACATCACATCATCATTACTGCCAATAATAACTTCCGGCTCATCATAATGGTATTGGCCGCCAACGGATGACGTATTCATCAACCCGCCATGCATATAGATTTCTACGCGGCGATCTGCGGCTTCCTGTGATTTACCATTACGAATTTTGGTTTGATCAACACGAGCTAGTGAAGACAAACTACGCATAATCAACGACTCAGCCGGCATCTCCATACTAAACACCAATACAGGCTTGCCAGAAGAAAGTGCAGCATGCTCAGCCATGTTCATCGCAAGAGTGG
>JAUILO010000111.1 GCA_030432775.1 Alphaproteobacteria bacterium | reverse complement strand
TGCTGACAGCTTTATTGAAAGCAATGGAATGGAATACTACCGCATTCGGGTGACCCTAAAGACCGATATGGTGAATGAAGATCAGCCAATACATCCGGGGATGACAGCGGATCTAAATATTTTGGCTGGTCGTGTCACTGTTCTTCATGCAATTTTGCGTCCGTTCTTCCGTATCAGGGAAAATGCTTTCCGCGACATGTGATTTGTTTTTCATATATATAGTATCAGACTCTGTCCTAAACGTCGGTTTTGTTTATCAATAAAGCGTGTATAAGCGTTTTATTATGGGGCTTTTTTTGTTCATGAAGGCTTGACAATGGCGCATCGCAATGTAAAGTCGCCGAATGAACGGCGCCGTATTTGATCGTCAGATTGCGGGCGCTTTATATAAATGCAGCTAAAGCGATAAGATGATGAGGCACAAAATCATTTTTCCCTCCTTCTTATTCACCGCAAGCTTATTATTGTAAATTAAGGAGAAGTAAGCCATGGTTCTATCAACAAATCTCGGATATCCACGTATTGGTCCTAAGCGCGAGCTTAAAAAAGCTTTGGAAAGTTACTGGAAAGGTAACAGCACATTAGCAGAGCTTGAAAGTGCAGCTAAAGAATTGCGTCTGGCAAACTGGATGTTACAAAAGGAAAAAGGCATTGATGCCATTCCTTCAAACGACTTTTCATATTATGATCTGGTTTTGGATACCTCTGTGATGGTTGGCGCTATTCCTGAACGTTATGCTGATCTATGGGACGGCAAAGAAGCAAATCCGGCTTTGTATTTCGCAATGGCACGTGGCGCGCAAAGCTGTGCATCCGGCACATGTGGTCACGACCATGATGGCGAAAGTAAAACAGACGTTGTCGCATCAGAAATGACAAAATGGTTTGATACAAACTATCACTACATTGTTCCCGAGTTTTCTGCTGGCCAGAAATTCAGCCTTCTTTCAACGAAAGTGGTTGATGAATATCTGGAAGCAAAAGAGAACGGCGTAGAAACACGTCCGGTATTGATTGGTCCATTGACTTACCTGCTTCTTGGTAAAATGAAAGACGGCGCAGATGCGCTTGATCTTGTAGATGCTCTTCTTCCTGTTTACGAAGAAATTATCGGCAAGCTTGCTGATGCGGGGGCCCAGTGGGTGCAGATTGACGAACCATACCTTGTGATGGATCTTGATGATCGTACACGTGCTTTATATACATCAACTTACGCACGTTTGGCCAAAGCTGCCGGTTCAACAAAATTGTTCCTGACAACGTATTTTGAAAGTCTTGGTGATAACCTTGATACAACATTGGCGCTGCCTGTTGATGCTATCCATGTTGATGCCGTTCGCGGTAAGGATGATTTTGATAGTGTTCTTGAAGCATTCCCGGCAGATAAAATTCTATCTGTAGGTATTGTTGAAGGTCGTAACATCTGGCGCAATGATTTATCAGCATCTCTTGATGTGGTTGAAAAGGCTGTTGCCAAACTGGGGCAGGATAATGTTTGGGTTGCACCATCTTGTTCATTGCTGTTTAGCCCGTATGATCTTGATTTTGAAACCGAGCTTGATGACGAACTTAAATCATGGCTTGCGTTTGCGAAACAAAAACTAGCTGAGATCTCTGCTATTGCCAAAGGCGCGACCGAAGGACGCGGCGCAATTGTGGCTGATCTTTCTGCAAGTGATGCTGCACAAAATTCACGTAAGAATTCCAGCCGTATCCACAATCCTGCTGTGAAAGAGCGCTTTGAGAATATTACAGATGCAGATCTTAACCGTGATAATGTGTTTGCTAAGCGTGTAGCCGCACAGCGTGCTGCGTTTAATTTGCCATTGTTCCCGACAACAACAATTGGTTCGTTTCCGCAAACTGCTGATGTTCGTGCGCAGCGTGCCTTGTTTAAAAAAGGCGAGCTGAGCGAAGCGGATTACAATGCATTTTTGAAGGAGAAAACCAAAGAATGCGTAAAATGGCAGGAAGAAATCGATATTGATGTTCTTGTTCATGGTGAGTTCGAACGTAATGACATGGTTGAATATTTTGGTGAGCAGCTAGATGGCTTTGCTTTCACAAAATTTGGCTGGGTTCAGTCTTATGGTTCACGCTGTGTGAAACCACCGGTTCTATTCGGTGATGTTTCAAGACCCGCGCCAATGACTGTGGAGTGGTCAAGCTACGCTCAATCCGTAACAGATAAAGTTATGAAAGGCATGTTGACTGGCCCGATTACAATTTTGCAGTGGTCTTTTGTTCGTAATGATCAGCCGCGCTCAACAACATGTTTCCAGATTGCACTTGCACTTCGTGACGAAGTTGCCGATCTTGAGGAAGCTGGCGTGACTATGATCCAGATTGATGAACCTGCAATTCGTGAAGGTCTACCTCTGCGTAAGTCAGATCATGCGGCATATCTTGAATGGGCAGTAAACAGCTTCCGTCTATCTGCCGCTGTTGTGAAAGACAGTTCACAGATTCACACACATATGTGTTACTCCGAATTCAATGACATCATGGATTCAATTGCTGCACTTGATGCAGATGTGATTTCTATTGAAACATCACGTTCACATATGGAATTGCTTGAAGCATTTGTAAGCTTCCACTACCCGAATGAAATCGGGCCGGGTGTTTATGATATTCACTCACCGCGTGTCCCATCTGTTGACGAGATGGTTGAGTTGATGCAGCTTGCGCGTAAGAACCTGAAAGATGAACAGCTTTGGGTGAACCCGGATTGTGGTTTGAAAACCCGTGGCTGGGAAGAGACTAAAGGCGCTTTGATCAATATGGTGAAAGCAACGAAAGTTCTAAGGCAACAGGCACAAGAGGAAGCTGCGGCTTAATTAAAGAATATATAAAGCGTCCTCTTTGAACTCCGGAGAGGACGTTTTTGTATCTACGTTTTGGGTGTGAGACATGAAAATTAAATTTAGCCTTGAATTTTTTCCTTCCAAAAGCGAGGAAGCAGATAAACGTTTACACAATGCGGTTAATCTTCTTGCAAAGCTTAATCCTGAATTTGTGACGGTCACTTATGGGGCCGGTGGTTCGACAAAGGATAAAACGAAGGATATCGTTCTTAAGATTGCCGATGATCATAGATTTCCAGTCGCCGCGCACATAACCGCTGTTGGTCAAACAAAAGAAGAAGTGCTAAGCACGGCGCATGATTATTGGAAAAACGGTATTAAAAAACTTGTTGTTTTACGTGGTGATGCCCCCAATGGTGAGGTTTATACGCCGCATCCGGGTGGGTTTGCTTACGCGCTTGATCTGGTTGAAGGCCTAAAAGATCTACATAGTGATTTTGATATTCTTGTTGCTGCCTACGCAGAAGGGCATCCAGAAGCTCCATCACTTGATTTTGATCTTGATAACCTCAAGCGCAAGCTTGATGCGGGCGCGTCAAAAGCCATTACTCAATTCTTCTTTGATCCGGAATTATTTCTACGTTTTCGTGATCGTGCGGCTAAGGCGGGTATAGAAAAAGAAATCATTCCAGGTCTTTTACCACTATTGAACTTCAAACGAACTTGTAGTTTTGCCGAACGATGCGGCGCACCGATACCGGAATTTCTGTATGATATATTTAACGGGCTTGAGCCTAGCAAGGAAAACCACAAACTCTTTGCGATGAATGTTCTTAGTCACCAGATTACACGTTTGACTTTGGAAGATGTTAAGCATGTTCATTTTTATACTTTGAACGAAACACTTCTGACCCGCCATATTTGCCGCTGGCTTAATATGGGATTTTAGGCTTTTATCTGCATTCAAATAGATATTTACGAACAATAAAAAAAACGGGAGCAGTATTAAACTGCCCCCGATAGATTGGCCAGCGAATGTTGCTGTATTAATACGGTAAGACATTCGTTTTGTAATTGCACGAAAAAAATAGGGGAATTACCGGTTTTGTGGAATAATTTTTCAAACTGTGTGTTTGGTTTATTTAGTACATTTTTTACACAGAGGGCACTGTTCTTCATCAAAGCTACCCTTGTTTTTACCGGATGTTTAAATCTTTTTTGTGCAGCATAGCAATGTTGCTTATTTCCGAAAATCCTGAGCGTGTGCAGCATAGAAGGCATCTTTACTCGACTCTAAATTCTTGTTACTCAAGATACATAATAAAACTGATATAAAAATAATCAGTAATAAGTGTGAAAAGCACAATAATAAAACAGGAGAGGTAACAATGTCTGAAGACGGAAGAAAATCCGTTGCGGATCAGCGTGCCATGTCGCAAGTATATCCTACTGGAATTAAATGGGATATCGACATACCACACGTAGATTTGCTGCGTATAATTGATGAAGCTATCATAAAATATGATGACAGACCGGCCATAGATTTTCTTGGCCAAAAAACGTCGTATCATGATCTTGGTGTGCAGATTTCTCACGCGGCAAAAGGTTTGCAAGAGATGGGCGTCGGCCCGGGTAGTAAGGTCGGTATGTTCATGCCGAATACACCATATTATCCTATCATGTTTATGGCTGCGTTGAAGGTGGGTGCAACTGTTGTCAATTATAGTCCTCTTTATACCGAAGAGGAATTACGCACGCAGATTAAAGATAGCGGCACCGATGTAATGGTTACTCTTGATTTGATAGAGTTTCATGATAAAGCAAAAAATCTTCAGGATGATGGAACATTGGATCGCATCATTCGCTGTCCTTTGACTATGATGTTGCCGCCATTAAAATCCATAGCGTTTGACGTTTTCAAAAGCGGCGATGTTGCAGATAATTTAACGCCGCGACGCGGTTATGCAACATCGGGCAGTAGTCGTGAAATTTTTATGCAGACAGAAAAATATCTGGATTATGATATGTTGACGCGTAATGATGGATTGTTCCGTTCGGTTACAATTGATCCTGAAAATACGGCTGTGTTGCAATATACTGGTGGTACAACCGGCGTGCCCAAAGGGGCGATGCTTAGTCATTTTAATCTGGTTGCCAATGCACATCAGATTGAAGAGTTTTTTGCAGAAGGGCCTGGAAAAGATAACACCGAAGAATTTATCAAACACGGCAAAGACAACATCATTGCAAGTATTCCATATTTTCATGTCTTTGGCATGATGGTGTCTATGATCAGTGCGCTAAAGATGGGCGGACAGCTTTTCATTCTTCCTAATCCACGTGATATGAAGCAAACCATGAAAACGATCGAGAAAAGTTCTCCCAAGATTTTTCCGGCTGTACCACGTTTGCTGCAGGCGTTATCGGAAGATCCAAAAAGTGATAAATATGATATGAGCGGGCTTGGTTCTGTGATCTCTGGCGGGGCAGCTTTAGCACCGGACGTTGCGGAAAGCTTTGAGCTTGCTGTGGGTAAGAAATCCATCATTGTGCAAGGCTACGGTTTGTCCGAAACATCACCTGTTGCGACAAGTAACCCTGTAACGGGTGTGCGTAAAAACGATAGTGTTGGACTGCCATATCCTAGAACCGAGATCAAAGTTACAAACCCTGATGATCCGGATGATATTGTGCCGCTTGGAGAAATTGGCGAGATTTGTATTCGCGGACCACAGGTTATGAAAGGGTATTACAAGCGCCCTGAAGAAACCGCGGAAGTCATGACAGAAGATGGATGGTTCCGCACAGGTGATCTTGGTTATCTGGATGAAGATTATTATCTGAAGATAGTAGACCGCAAAAAGCGCCTGATTATTATCAATGGTTACAATGTGTATCCATCACAAATTGAAAAGGCGATTACGTCGCACCCTGCGGTGGCCGAAGCCAGTGTAATTGGCTTGCCTGATGATCGTTCGGGCGAGGCTGCGAAAGCATTTATCCGTTTCCGCGCCGATGTGTCGGTATCACAGCGTCCTGATGAGAGAGAGCTTCGCTCATTCCTGTCAGAGCGTATCAGTAAGCTTGAAATGCCGAAGATGATGGAATTCCGCGAAGAAGAACTTCCAAAAACATCTGTTGGGAAACCTGATTTCAAGGCTCTTGAAAAAGAAGAGCTGGAAAAGAGGTCAGCCCAAAATACTGGCGGGAGTGGCCCCGCATTCAAACCGTAAATCACGAATAACAGGTTTTATTTCATAAGGAGAGGTAAATATGAACGCCAACACAAAACCAAACAGAAGTGTAATTTTGGATTATGTCAGAACCCCTTTTGCCAAGGCATCTGTTCCGGGGTCTGGAAAGCCGCCGGGTATGTTTGCCGATGTTGATCCGGTTGATATGAGTGTTCCGCTTATTAACGCGCTGCTTGATCGCACAGGTATAGATCCGGCAGATGTGAAAAAGGTTCTGACAGGAGCCGTTCATCAGGAAAGCTCGCAAGGTTTGAACATTGCGCGGATTATGGTTTTGCACAAGGATAGTAAATTGCCACAGTCCACTGGCGGCACTTCGGTTGATCGTTTCTGTGGTTCATCTATGGAAACAATTGCAATGGCGGATGCATTTTTGGCACGTGATCCGGATGCGGTTTATATCTGTACCGGTGTACAAAGCATGAGTCAGGTGCCGATGGGCGGCATTAACCCGTATTTGAATTCTGGTGTTCATGAAGGCAATGCCGCCGGATTTATGGAGATGGGCACAACAGCAGAGCGCCTTGCCAGTGATTATGGCGTTACACGTGAGGAACAAGATAAATTTGCATTACGCTCGCATGATAGGTTGGCCGCAGCACAGGAAAAAGGATTTTTCAATAATGAAATAATTCCGATCGAGGGACTTGATCATGATGATGGTGTCCGTCCGGGCGGCACTGTTGAGGGACTATCCAAATTACGTCCTGCATTTAAGGCTATTGAAGAAGGCGGGACAGTTACGGCGGCCAATTCATCGCAAATTACCGATGGGGCTTCTGCTGTGATGGTGGCATCAGAAGCTTACGCACAGAAAAACAGTTTGCCTGTGAAGGCTGTTATTCTGGCCTTTGGCGAATCCGGTATTGCGCCTGAAGTAATGGGACTTGGCCCTGTCGAAGCTTCTAAGGAAGCGCTTGAAAAAGCAGGTCTTACAATGGCTGACATTGATGCGGTTGAACTGAACGAGGCCTTTGCTGCGCAGTCTATATCTGTTCTGCGGGAGTGGGAAAAACAAGGTATGGGCATTAGCGAAGATAAGGTCAATGTTGATGGCGGTGCAATTGCAATGGGGCATCCTTTAGGGGCATCCGGTGCAAGGCTGGTTGGACATTTGGCCGAAGTATTACAGCGCGACAATTTACAATATGGTCTGGCGACGATGTGTATCGGTGGCGGACAAGGCGTTGCAATGGTTATTGAGAATCCGAACTTTTCACCAAAACCATCTACACCAAAACTTTAAGTGTAGAGAAAGGGCAGGAGAATAATCATGGTAAATGAAATTAAAAAAGTAGCTGTTATCGGTGCGGGCGCAATGGGCGGCGGTATTGCTGCACAGGCGGCAAATGCCGGGCTTGAAGTTGTGCTTTTGGATAAATTTGAGGGCGTGGCAGCAAAAAAAGTCGAGCAGATGAAAAAGGCCAATCCGGCGAGTGATCCGTTTAACGCCGGACTGATGGTGCCGGAAAATGCCAAGCGTATCCAGACAGGAACAACGGACGATAATATGGATCTGATCGCGGATGCCGATATTATTATCGAGGCCGTTGCAGAGCGTCTTGATATTAAACAGTCATTATTCAAAGACGTGTATGAACATGCAAAGTCAGATGCGATTATTACATCGAATACATCGACGCTTCAGATATCTGAAATTGTTGAAGGCATGCCTGCTGATTTTAAATCACGTTTTTTAAATACGCATTTCTTTAACCCGCCGCGTTTTATGCACTTGCTTGAATTGATTTCCGGCGAGCATACGGATCGGGGTGTTTTTGGACGTGTGCGCGATTTTGGTGATCGGGTATTGGGCAAAAAAGTTGTCGAGGCGAAAGATCAGCCTGCATTTATCGGTAATCGTATTGGCGTTTATGCCTTGTTCCGTGCGTTGCATGAAGGTGCAACAAAAGGCACATCGGTAGAAGATATTGATGCGATTATGGGGATGGCTTTTGGCTTTCCAAAATTGGGTATGATGAAGCTTGTTGATTCTGTGGGAGTGGATATCATCGCCCATGTTGGAACAAATTTGAGCAATGGCCTGTCTGCAGATGATCATTTTTTTGATATTTATCACGAGGATATTATCAGCGAAATGGTGGAAAACGGCTATACAGGCAAGAAAGGCAAAGGTGGTTTTTACCGCGTTAAAACCGAT
>JAUILO010000110.1 GCA_030432775.1 Alphaproteobacteria bacterium | reverse complement strand
TTGGTAAATTAGCACTCAGCGCGACAAAAATCATTTTGTCTTACCAATGTCTAACTTTACCTGTGTCAACGTGAACAAAGCCGCTTTTCGGATAGTAACCAACGCCACCTGCTTTCAGGCTTCTGGCTGCATCACGAACTGTGCTTGTTGAAAACCCTGCCAAACGAAGGTCAATTGCCTGACCTGTCATATGAAGAGAGTTTTTCGCCACACCGTTTGATGTGCGATAAAGCATCGCATTTGTTTTTGGTGAGCGGTAACCGGACAGAATCTCAAAACCTGATGTTGTATCAAGCTTGTTCTGGATCATGTAAAGAATATCAACAGTGCGTGGGTCAATCGGAAATTCATCGCCTGTACGGAAGTCACGCAAAATATGGTTAATATCTGCGAACGCTTCAGGCAGGTAACGGTTACCTACGCGGTATGTACCAGAGAACTTTTCGCCAGTGTGCTGATTTCTAAAGTTAATCTTATATGACGATGTACCCATCGGTAATCTTAAACGTGCGGCCTGGGCAGGAGCTGTAAACACAGTCATTCCGGCACAGCCAATTGCAAGGTTTCTAAGGAACTCACGTCTGTTATTTTCAATATCTATCATTATTACTTCTGCGTCGTTGTTGAATTTAACGTTGCTTTTAAAGCATAGTAGGAAATATTTGACAAGTTAATATGTATAACCACAAAACAGTTATACATATATCCTAATCCATATCTCCCTGCCCAGCAACCTCCTATTTCTGCCTACAAATCAACGTAGACATGCGTTTCCTCACTACCGCCCGGGTGTGTTACCGCACCTTTATGCGCTGGCCCAACTATTTGTGCATATTTCCATAGCGCGCCAGCCTGATAATTGTTTTTATGCGGTTTCCAGTCTTTACGTCTGGCTTCCAGCTCTTGATCACTTAATTTGACTTCCAACGTACCTTCATTGGCATCAATACGAATAATGTCACCATCTTTAAGCAAGCCAATTGGCCCACCAACCGCCGCCTCCGGACCGACATGACCGATACAAAAACCGCGTGTACCGCCGGAAAAACGGCCATCAGTAATAAGTGCGACACTATCACCAGCACCCTGCCCGTATAGCGCTGCCGTTGTAGATAGCATTTCACGCATGCCCGGCCCGCCTTTTGGCCCTTCATTGCGGATCACAAGAACATCGCCATCCTTGTAGTCTTTACGCTGAACAGCAGCAAAACAATCATCTTCGCTTTCAAAACAGCGTGCCGGTCCTTCAAAGACAAGGTTTTTCATACCTGCAACCTTAACAATTGCGCCTTCAGGCGCAAGATTACCGGTTAAACCAACAACGCCGCCGGTTCTGCTGATCGGGTTTTCAACCGGATACACAACATCCTGATTTTCCGGCAATGTAATACCTTCAAGGTTTTCAGCCAAAGTCTTGCCCGTAACCGTAATACAATCACCATGCAAAAATCCTCCTCTTAAAAGCTCCGCCAGAACAATCGATACACCGCCAACATCATACAGATCCTTGGCAACGTATTTGCCGCCCGGTTTCAAGCTCGCAAGATATGGAACACGTTTGAATACTTCGGCCACATCATGTAAATCAAAATCAATACCAGCCTCATGGGCAATCGCAGGCAAATGCAGTGCTGCGTTCGTGGAACCTCCAGTCGCAGACACAATAGCAGCAGCATTTTCAAGCGATTTACGCGTAACAATATCGCGTGGTCTAGGGCCGCCATTGGCTATCAAATCAACAACAGCGCGCCCGGATTTTACAGCAAAACTATCGCGATCTTCAAACACAGCAGGCGCGCCCGCAGAACCAGGCAAAGCAAGTCCAATCGCCTCCGATACACAAGCCATAGTATTAGCCGTAAACTGGCCACCACAAGCACCGGCAGAAGGGCAAGCATGACATTCCATCTCTTTTAAGTCTCCATCGCTAAATTCACCAGTGGCATGTTTGCCAATACCTTCAAATACATCAATAACCGTCACATCTTCGCCGCGAAATTTACCAGGCAGAATAGAGCCGCCATACATAAAGACACTCGGTACATTCAAACGCACCATTGCCATCATCATCCCCGGCAGAGATTTATCACAACCGGCAAGACCAACCAGAGCATCATAACAATGGCCACGCATTGTTAGCTCGACTGTATCCGTAATCGCTTCTCTTGACGGCAATGATGAGCGCATACCTTCATGGCCCATCGCAATACCATCCGTTACTGTTATGGTCGTAAATTCACGTGGGGTGGCACCGCCTTCTTTTACCCCAACCTTAACAGCCTGCGCCTGGCGTGATAGCGCAATATTACATGGCGCAGCTTCATTCCAACATGTTGCAACACCAACGAAAGGCTGATGAATTTCTTCTTCGCTCATGCCCATCGCATAGTAATAAGATCTGGCAGCAGCCTTGCTTGGCCCTTCCGTCACATAACGACTTACAAGTTTTGACTTATCCCACTTCTTACCAGATTTCTCTGCCATAAGGTTTCCTACTCTTTTAATTATAGTTTGAATGTGTTTATCGATCGTTGAAATTCAATAAAGTTAGATATGAATTCAACTTAATTTTTAAGCTTGTTCAGCTCTAAGATTTATCATCTTCAGGAAGATCATCCTCAGTATTTGTATTCTCGTTTGTTGTATTTTTGACATCTGCGCCTTCAGTCTTCTTGGTCTCTGCGCGCTTATCAGAATTTTCATGCGCCAGAGTAATCTTTTCTAGCGCACGAACGAATTCACGTCCATTGGCAATATAATCAACAGGTATGCGTCCAGCCCCCGTACCCAAAACAGATACAGTTGAATAACCAAGAAGTTGTCCGATAAACGGTCTTTCTATATTCGCACTTTCAAGGCGGCTAATACGAATTTGAATAAGGTCTTTATTAAAATAACCAAATTTCACGAATACCCGCTTATTAGTCAACACAAGAAGCGTAGTATAAAAACGAATGGTCTTACTGGTCAATGGAACCAAAGTCATCAGCACAACCACCGCGCCAACAAACCAATGCAGAACAATTCCAATGATCAACGCGATCACAAGACAGCCTATAACAGGCAGGAAAATACCCCAATGGATACGTCCTTCATGAATAACGCGCTCACCCGGTGTCAATACATCCTTAACCGGATCAAGCCTTAACCGTTCAAGCAAACCATTCTTGGATTTTCTTACTGTGTCATATTTTGTGGAGCCGTGCTTTTTATCGTTCTCAGACAATGTCGTTCCAATCTACTTCTATAATAATAGCAAATTAAGTATTACGCGCTTTTTCAATCGCTCTACGGAATAAAAGCGGGTTATCAATTGGCGGAAGAACAACTTCACCAACCCCCATACCGCGAATGGCAAGACGGCCATAGTCAAACAGACGGCCAAATAAACTTTGTAAGACGTTTACGCCCTCAATACGGTCAATACTCATTTCACCGACATGACGGGCAACAAGGCCGCGCTTATATATAAGACGAGAAGTTGTAACAGCTATTTCCGTGGTTGCTTTAATCACCATCATTTGGGCAAAGCGTAATATACCGATTACAAAGATAAAGAAGGTCATCAAACGAACACCCGGATGAATTTCACCAATCATCCCTCTTACAGAGCTAGATTGAAAACCATCCATATAATTTTGTTTGAAGTAAATAACACCGACAATAAAAGCAATACTAAAAATCACGCCCCAGACAATAGACATCACTGCCTTGAGTGTGTACATCCAATGAAAACGGCCAATGTGAATAAGCTCCTCATTATCCGTTAATGTCTGCTGTAAATATAGCATTCTGCTCTATCCCCTTAATCTTAGCATTCGACAAAACAAAACAGGGTTATGATGTCGTCTAACAAACATATATACCTTATTTAGTCGCCGAGGGAAATTCCTAATGCGCGAGCTGTCTGCACCATTGTACCGTCTAGATCAACATCTTGATACGCTTTAATGGCATCTTCAATTGATACATCAACAATTTGCCTGTTCTGCCAAGCAACCATACGACCAAACTTGCCTTCCTTAACAAGGTCAACAGCCTTCACACCAAACGCAGATGCAAGCAATCTGTCATTATATGTCGGCGCGCCGCCACGTTGCACGTGGCCAAGCACAGTAACGCGTGTTTCATAGCCCGTCGCATCAGATAGTTTCTGACTGACATAATAGCCAATACCACCATAACGCTTTTCACCGCCTTGATATGTCATCTCGAGTTTAGAACCGTCTTCTTTCTTCACAGCTTCTGAAACAACAACCAGAGCAAAGTTACGCCCGGATTCTTTAACAGCCTGAATTTTCTCGGCAATTTTATCGATACTATAAGAGATCTCGGGGATCAAAATAACGTCAGCACCACCAGCAATACCTGCGGCAAGCGCAATATGTCCGGCATCACGACCCATGACTTCCAAAATCATAACACGATCATGACTGGCAGCAGTAGGCTGTAGACGGTCAAGCGCCTCGGTTGCAACAGATACAGCAGTATCAAAACCAATAGATGTTTCTGTCATACCGATATCATTATCAATAGTCTTTGGAATACCAACCATGTTGATATTGCCTTGCTCGGCAAGACGTTTCAAAATCGCAAAAGAGCCATCACCACCAATACCGATAACAGCATCAAGACCAAGTTTTCTAAAACCATCAACGATTTCGCCTGATCTGTCCTTTAATGAACCATCTGGCATCGGGAAAGCAAACGGGTTGCCACGGTTTGTTGTACCAAGAATAGTACCGCCGGCACGCAACACTGTACCTGACATGTCATTTGGCTTTAAAATACGGAACTCTGGATTTTCATCCAAAAGGCTGGCTGTACCATTAATCAAGCCAATGGTTTCCCAGCCCAAAATATGGGATCTATGAACAACAGCTCTCATCGCTGCGTTCAAGCCCGCACAATCACCACCACTGGTTAAAATTCCTATTCTTTTCTTCGCCATATGACCCTCTTTGATATTGGACAGTTATTCTGAGAATGTTTTATACCATTCCACGGCTTTTTCAAAGCCAAACTATTGTATATTCTTCTCTTTATTCAAAAACATGAAAACCAAGCCCAGCTAGCGCCGCCGATGATAACGGACATATATATAGTTAAAATGCTTGCGCCGTGATCAATTATGGCTTATCAAACTACGAATTATTTGTTATTATTAAAGACTTAAAGGACGGCTTTCTAACAAAGGTTTATTCCACAACATGGATGATGAAGAAGAATTACGCGAGAAACTAGCGATATTGAAACGCGAGCATAAAGATCTTGATGACATTATCGATAAGTTGTCAAATGCGCAGCCCGTGGATTTCCTTCAACTTCAAAGACTTAAGAAGAGAAAACTCATGTTAAAAGACATGATTAACAAAATTCAGAGCGATTTATTGCCTGATATTATCGCCTAATTTCAAGCTAGACCGGATCATAATTATCCGTTTATATACAAAATCCATCACCATCCTTTAAGAGGGCTCACATGACTAACAACACTCCGATTGTCGGAATCATAATGGGGTCACAGTCAGATTTCGAGACAATGACCGAAGCTGCAACAATTTTGGAACAGTTTGACATTCCGCATGAAGTGAAAATTGTCTCCGCACACAGGACACCTGACCGCATGGTCGAGTACGCAAAGTCAGCTAAGGATCGTGGACTTAAGGTTATTATCGCTGGTGCCGGTGGCGCAGCACATCTTCCGGGCATGGTTGCAAGCATGACAACTTTGCCCGTTCTTGGTGTTCCTGTCGAAAGTAAAGCACTTAAAGGAATGGATAGTTTATTATCCATCGCACAAATGCCGGGCGGCATTCCTGTCGGCACTTTGGCCATTGGCAAAGCCGGCGCAAAAAATGCAGGCTTACTTGCTTCGGCAATAATCGGCGCTTTTGATCAAGACATTGCAGATAAACTAGCAGCATACAGAGCCCAGCAAACACAAGGCGTCGCAGATACACCTGTATAAGCCTGCGCACAATCCATCAGCCATATCCACGACATGAAGCAACAACCATGACACAGCAATATAAAACAGTCGGTATTTTAGGTGGCGGTCAACTTGGCCAGATGAGCGCCATAGCAGCCAAAAAACTCGGTATCAAAACACATATATATTGCCCCGAGAAAAACTGCCCTGCCAGCCATGTCGCAGACAAGACCACAACCGCCTCATACGAAGATCAGGATGCCCTCAAACGCTTTGCAGAAGACGTTGATGTTATTACATATGAGTTCGAAAATATTCCCGTATCCACAGTTCAGTACCTGAAGCATACAAAACCAGTTTATCCGGATGAAACACTGCTAAACGTGTCACAGCACCGCGGTTCAGAGAAGTCATTCCTAAACAAAAGCGGGTTATCCACAGCCGCTTGGAACGTAGTGACAGATCCAAAAATGCTAAATGACACTATAAACGATATGGTTGGTATCGAATTTATCCTTAAAACGACCCGTTTCGGTTATGACGGAAAAGGCCAAGCAAGATTTTCCGCTGGCGATGATTCAGTGCTTAAGTGGAAGGAACTAAACACAGATGAGATTATAATTGAGCAAGCTATTGATTTTGATTATGAAATTTCAGTTATCGTTGCGCGAGATCAATTCGGCAAGACTGCTTTATACGGCCCCAGTCTGAACGAACATAAGAATGGCATTTTGCACAAAAGCATCGTCCCTACCCCCATACCGGAAGAAATAAAAAACACAGCGCTTAGTATGACGGAGAAACTGGCAGTGGCCATAAACCTTCGCGGCGTGTTGGCTGTTGAATATTTTATTACAAAAGATGGCCGGGTTCTGGCCAATGAAATCGCCCCGCGTACACATAATTCAGGGCACTGGACAATGGATGCATGCGCAATATCGCAATTTGAAAATCACATCCGTACGGTTTGTGGTCTGGATGTAGGTTCTGCCGATGCGCACTCCCCCGCTATTATGATCAACCTTATTGGTGATGATATATTGGACGAAGCCAAATGGAATGCCATGGATAACGCTATATTCCACAGCTATGGCAAGGAAGAAATAAAACCAGGCCGGAAAATGGGTCACGTCAATATCATCAATCCCACAGATGAACAAATCGACAACCTGTAAAACTTCCATAAAAATCAACACAGAACGCAATCCCCACACCGACACAAAAACCTGCGTAGAATCTGAAATGGTGTCTAGCAAGCGGCGATGTTAGGGGGTATTATCGTAACTTCAATTCATTCAAGACATACAAATACTGCGAACGAGGTTACGAACAAATGAGCGCTGAGTTATTAAACACACAAGAACCGATCCAAACACGCATTGAAACAGATTCTGTTGGCGAGATCGAAGTGCCGGCAAACAAATATTGGGGCGCTCAAACTCAGCGCAGCTTACAGAACTTCCCGATTGGCATTGAAACAATGCCCAAATCAATTATCCGCGCATTAGGTACGCAAAAAAAAGCCTGTGCCATGGTCAACATGGAAATCAGCTCGCTAGACCCTAAAATCGGCAATGCAATTATTCAGGCCGCAGAAGAGATCATTGACGGAAAGCATGATGGCGAGTTCCCTCTTGTTGTATGGCAAACCGGTTCGGGCACTCAAAGCAACATGAACGCAAACGAAGTCATTGCCAACCGCGCCATTGAGATTCTGGGTGGTACAATCGGCTCTAAAGATCCAGTACATCCGAATGATCACGTAAATATGGGGCAATCTTCCAATGATACCTTCCCGACGGTCATGCATATCTCTGCTGTGGAGGATATTCATCATAACCTGATCCCTGCCCTCGAACATCTGGAAAGCGCTTTGTCGTCCAAAGCAGAAGAATTTAAATCTATTGTCAAAATCGGCCGTACACACATGCAAGATGCAACGCCGATGACATTGGGTCAGGAATTTTCCGGTTATGCTAAACAGGTTGAATACGGTATTGCGCGCGTTAAAAACACAATGCCGCGTTTGCTTCAACTGGCACAAGGCGGCACGGCCGTGGGCACTGGCATCAACTCCAAAGAAGGCTTCGCGGAAGGTTTTGCCCAACAAGTCGCCTCAATCACAGGTCATAACTTCATCACAGCCGAGAACAAATTCGAAGCACTAGCTGCTCACGATGCTATAGTAGAAACTCATGGTGCATTGAAACAATTGGCTGTCAGTCTGATGAAAATCGGCAATGACATTCGAATGCTTTGCTCTGGCCCTAGAAGTGGAATCGGCGAAATTGTAATTCCAGAGAATGAACCTGGATCTTCAATTATGCCTGGAAAAGTAAACCCTAC
>JAUILO010000109.1 GCA_030432775.1 Alphaproteobacteria bacterium | reverse complement strand
TGCAGTATGAGCCCTAATTATTCGCGAGGACTTTCTTTTCCTTGCTAAGCCACTGTTTCTTTACCAATGTGCCGACTATTAAAAGCTGGATGCTGATCGGACCAAGGCCAAGGAAGGCGTTTTCACCCGGAATAGGTAGGAAGATGCCCCAGCCTTTGGCGCTTAGCGGATTGCTCGCATTTTCAATGAGCGGTAAAATGACATAGAACACAGCCATATATAGTATAAATGTGAGCGGGGCACGTCTGTTCTTTTTACTAAAGAACAATAGATGCAAGACGCCAAGGTCACGACACATGAACAAAATGAGCGCAGTCAAAAAGATGTAATAGCCTTCAAAATTGCTGACATCAGGGCCGATTGTCAAAAGCCCTATCCATGACAACATCATCACGGCGCTTGTTAGTATCCATTTCGGTAGGTTTTCATATGTTTTGAACCAGTCTTTGGCTTTTATAGCATTAAAGAAGCGCTTATAAGCGACGGTGTCGCGTGCTTCAAGATAGGCCCAGATGTAAACAAATGATCCGCTGATGAATAGAGCATTGGCAAAGATAACGCCTTTGCGCAAATTGATTTTGTCGCCAAATAACCCCTCATCGGCAAAGCCGGTAAAATAAAGGATAAGTGTTACCAAAAAGCTGAGCCATGCAATAGGGCCATCGCGATATTGCAGTTCCTTGCGCATGGACCTGTATAGGCCGATTAAAGCCCAGAATACGAAGAAGGCCAAAGTCATGAGTTGAAATATTTGCGGGTTATAGTCCATACCGAACCAGTTCACACTGCCTTGGTATTTATAGTTCACTTCGGTCGCGACATTGGCTGTGCCAAATAGTGATGATGATAGCAAGATCGCTAGAATCGTATAGGCTGCCATCGCCATTCTGCCTTTCATCAGGCGGTAAGATATGTCTTGTAAACAAAAGATCAGGCCAGCAGTATGACCAAGAATACCAACGCCGATATATATTAAAAACAGATGCGCAATATCCATGGCGGACTTATCCGCGCCAGCTTCGGTTGTAATCAATTGGTATAGCAGGACGGCAAGACACATAAAGCCGCCATACCAGACATAGGAGGTCGCACCGAATAACTTGCCTATTACAAGACTCCATGCGGATTGCGGGGACATTTTCTGGAAGTCCCATGTGTTTTCCTGCACTTCGTCATGCAGGCTGTTCACGGCTCTGAAATTGCCCCATAAAATGACGATAATGAAATATAGATATGTGGCTGCTCCTACTGTTTTGGTCGGATCATCCCCAAGGCTTGCCAGATAAAAGATTAAACCAAGCACTACGGGCATACCGATTAGCCTCATTGTTGAAAATTCCAGCCATATTTGCCTATGAAATTCGGGATTAAAAGGGATCATTGCTATTCTCCTTATGCCATGTCTGTGTTGGCTGTGGATTTACTTTTAGCGGATAAATCCTTGTAAGCTTGCTGTAGTGTTTTTGTTTGTAGTGATATGTGGCATACAGGAACTTTCTTTTTCAAAAGCAGGGAGAGCAACGTATGTATTTGTTCATCGTCGCCGATGAACTGGCATTGCAACCAGTCCTTTTCAGCTTTCTTCACATGTTGGGCGTCGCTAATATTGTCCTGATCGTTTAACAGTTCCAGAAACTTATTATCCATGGATGTCACGCCAATTGTTAAGGTGTGTTTGTCATCTGCCTGCACGTTATCCAGTTGCACGTGATCCAGTATACGGCCATTTTCAATGACGAGCATGCTCGTACAGTAATCTTCCAGCTCTGCAAGGATGTGGGAGGACACAATAATCGTTATGCCCATCGCTTGCAGGGATTTTAATAGTCCCGATAATTTGTTGCGTGCATCTGGATCAAGGCCGGATGCTGGTTCATCCAGCAATAGAACTTTAGGCCTATGCAGAATTGCCTGTGCGATTGCAAGGCGCTGTCTTAGGCCGCGTGATAGATCGCCTGCCTTTTTATCTTTGAATTTACTCAGGCCGAGTTTTGAAATTGTCCATTCAATAGTGGGCACGATTTCAGCCGGATCAACTTTATGACACCATGCCATATAGGTTAGGTTTTGTTCGATTGTTAAATCATCATACAGGCCGAAGAAGTCGGATAGATAGCCTACCTTTTTGTGTATCTCGCGCGGGTCATCATGGGTTTTCATGCCATCAATTGTAACTTCGCCGGAAAAAGGAATTTCAAGCGCGGCCAGATTGCGCAGCAATGTTGTTTTACCTGCGCCATTGGGGCCGACCAAGGCGCAAATATCGCCTGCTTTGATCTCAAGGCTCACGCTATGTAGCGCGCGTTTATCAGGATATTCATAGACTAAGTTATCAACGGTAATCATATATCTTCCAGTATCAATTTGATTGGGGGTGTATAAGCAGGTTTTTTATAGTATTAAGCTGTTTGTGCGGGTCTTTATACTGATGTTTATGTTGGTGTTTGCGTCTACATTGATCTTTATGTTTGTGCCAACATTAAAATGCTGCGTTATTATGTTCGTTTTATGGCATATATATTAGCTTGAATGGTCTGATAGGCCAATATCTTATATTTGAAAGCCGTATAACGGATTTTATTCGTATAAATAGTTCATAAATGACCAGATCAGTATTGATGTTTGTGTAAGAACTGGCCTATATTGGTAGGCGTTAAAAACGTTAATGTTCCGAGTATACCACTATGGCTTCAACCGAACTTTTATCTGAATATCTACCAATTCTCGTTTTCATTTTCATTGCAGGCGGAATGTCTGTTTTGATGGTTCTCGCATCTATTCTTGCAGGTAAGCGCAATCCGGATCCGGATAAGCTTGCTGCGTGGGAATGTGGTTTTGATGCATTTGATGATGCCAGTGGTCGTTTTGATGTTCGTTTTTATCTCGTTGCCATTTTGTTTATTATTTTTGATCTTGAGGTTGCGTTCCTGTTTCCATGGGCTGTAACTTTGGGTGATATTGGTATGTTTGGCTTTTGGTCAATGGTAGCCTTTCTGGGTATTTTGACTGTCGGCTTTATATATGAATGGAAAAAAGGCGCGTTGGACTGGGAATAGGGGTTTTACTACTACGGTAGATAGGTGGTCTGACTGCCTTAAAATTAAAAATTAGAGAATAGATTATAATGACTCATGATCGTAAAGTTATAAAAGCACCAGAGTTTAGTTTAAAAACAGATGTGCCCGCCATTCCGGCTGAAGTGCAGGATGCAAATGTTGCTGCTTTATCCAAGGAAGTACATGAAAAGGGGTATGTTCTGGCGCAGGCGGATAAACTTTTTGATTGGGCGCGTGCGGGCTCTATGTGGCCGATGACCTTTGGTCTTGCTTGTTGCGCTGTGGAGATGATCCATTCTTACATGAGTCGTTACGACCTTGACCGTTTCGGCATTATTCCACGTCCAAGTCCACGCCAATCCGATGTAATGATTGTGGCAGGTACGCTTTGTAATAAAATGGCACCTGCGCTTCGCCGTGTCTATGATCAGATGCCAGAGCCGCGTTGGGTTGTTTCAATGGGGTCTTGCGCGAATGGCGGCGGGTATTACCATTATTCATATTCAGTTGTTCGTGGCTGTGATCGTATTGTTCCGGTTGATATTTATGTGCCGGGCTGTCCGCCGACTGCCGAGGCATTGGTTTACGGCTTGTTACAGTTGCAAAAGAAAATTCAACGCGAGGATACGCGTATTGCGCGATAAAATCGTAAGAGTATCCAAATTAGGGAATTGAAAGTAATGTCTGAAGAAAGCCTGTCTGATCTCGCTGAACATGTTCAAGAAAATACCGGGGGTGCCGTTATTTCTTATGAGCTTGATAAGGGTGAGTTGGTTTTAAACGCAAAGCGCGAGAGTATTGAGCCGTTATTGCAGTATCTGCGTGATGACAGAGAATGTTATTTTAAAACGCTTATTGATTTATGTGGTGTAGATTTTCCGGATAGGGAAGAGCGCTTTGAAGTCGTTTATTTGCTTTTATCCGTTTCATTGAATCAGCGTATTCGCGTTAAGGTTTCTACGACCGAAGATATTGCCGTGCCATCAGTGACAGATGTTTATAGCGCTGCGGGATGGTATGAACGCGAGGCTTGGGATTTATATGGCATTATGTTTGACGGTAATCCGGATCTACGCCGTATATTGACCGATTATGGCTTTGAAGGTCATCCGCTGCGTAAGGATTTTCCGCTGACGGGTTATGTTGAGCTTCGTTATGATAACGAGCTTAAGCGCGTTGTGTATGAGCCTGTAAAATTAACGCAGGACTTCAGACGTTTTGATTTCCTCAGCCCGTGGGAAGGTTTGACTGATATGCAGTTGCCCGGTGATGAAAAAGTTGTGAAGCCAGCTTATGGTTACCGTGACGTTCATAAGGAAGTTCTCGCCAGCGAGAAGAAAGCAGGAGGCGCGAAATGAGTTCGCAAGCCGCAGAAAATGTAGTTCTTTCAGAAGAAACACAGATCCGTCCGTTTACAATGAACTTTGGCCCACAGCACCCCGCTGCGCACGGTGTTCTTCGTCTTGTGCTGGAAATGGATGGCGAGGTTGTTGAAAGAGCGGATCCGCATATTGGTCTTTTGCACCGTGGTACGGAAAAGCTGATCGAATATAAAACATATACGCAGGCTGTTCCATATTTTGACCGTCTGGATTATGTCAGTCCAATGAATCAGGAGCATGCGTTTGCGCTTGCGACAGAAAAACTATTGGGAATCACTGTTCCGGAGAGAGCTCAAGTCATTCGGGTTTTGTTTTCCGAACTTACCCGTATTTTGAATCATATGCTGAATATCACGACTTTTGCGCTTGATGTTGGCGCGATTACGCCAGCACTTTGGGGCTTTGAAGAGCGCGAGAAGGGCATGGAGTTTTATGACCGTGTGTGTGGCGCGCGCATTCACTCTAACTATATTCGCCCGGGTGGCGTGCGTTATGATATGCCTGCTGGTCTTGCGGTTGATATGTATGAGTGGGCCGATAATACTGTATTAAAGGTTGTTGATGATCTAGATACGCTTTTGACGAATAACCGTATTTTCAAGCAAAGAACAGTTGATGTCGGTACTGTCACTAAGTCACAGGCTCTTGATTGGGGCTTTACCGGCGTTATGTTGCGTGGCTCTGATGTAGCGTGGGATATTCGCAAGGCCGAGCCGTATGAGATTTATGACGAGCTGGATTTTGACGTGCCAATTGGCAAGACCGGTGATTGTTATGCGCGTTACCTATTGCGCATGGAAGAAATGCGTCAATCAGCCAGTATTATGAAGCAGTGTCTAGAGCGCTTACGAGAAGGGCCTGTTATGGTCGATGATCATAAGATCGCGCCGCCATCACGTGCGGAGATGAAGCATTCAATGGAAGCGCTTATTCACCATTTTAAACTATATACTGAAGGCTATCATGTTCCGGCTGGTGAAACCTATGCTGCTGTAGAGGCACCGAAGGGTGAGTTTGGTGTTTATCTGGTTTCTGATGGATCCAATAAACCATATCGTTGCCGGATACGTGCACCGGGTTTTGCGCATTTGCAAGGTATGGATTTTATGTCTAAAGGGCAAATGCTTGCTGATACGGTAACAATTATTGGTTCTATGGATATCGTTTTCGGTGAAATTGACCGCTAAGCTTAGCCGGTAATGTTCTGATCTGTAAAATCATTAGATTAATTATTAAATAGTGTTTGGGATTTCTGACATGTTTTCAGCGCGAAAGTTTGTACAAGAGAACCCGATGAAGATGTATGCCTTTATTTTTATAAGTGCTGATCTTTTATTTGCGACGAATGTTTTTGTCGATGCTAGTTTTCTTTGGGTTGTCGGCGCCTGCTTTGGTCTTGTGACCCATTTTAACAAGATGATGTTTGGCAGAGGAGCTTTGCCACAGCTTGATGCGGATGATTATAAAATACCATTAAGTGCCATAGGGCCTGAGCTGAAGAAGATTCTTATTTACAATATACAGGTATTTTCGGCGCAATACTGGGGCAAAATCAAAGGCGCTATCGTTTCACAAGATCGCATTCCTTTATCTATAAAATTAAAGCGCTGTATTAAGTTCTATCTCTATCCTCTTGATTTTGGCTGGTTAATGATATTTCTAGCAGGAGTCATGTATACAATTGACTCGGTTAATATTTTTGGGCTTCGTGACGAGGCATCTTATCTGCAGGTGATAATGTCGGTGCAAATATGCATGGCTGCGTTTTTGGCATTTGCAACAGACCGCAATGATTTAGCAGGCAGTTTATTTGCCTCTGTGACGCTATGGACGCTATTTGTTGGTGTCGTGCAAGCAAATATACCATTCCTTTTATCCAGCATACTATTTTTGTATGCCAATTATCTTATTGGTAAAGTTGACTCAAAGCATCAATCAGACTTTACAAGTAAACAATTTGCGGGGTAGAAACAGTTTAAATCTTCGTATAAGCTGTACAGTGATTTTTTAACGCGTAAAAAGTAAACAGACCGATGAAAAAACCCTTTGATATTAATGCCGACTACCAGCCTGAGACTTTTGAGTTCAAGGATAAAAAACTAGTTGATGAGATATTGTCTCGTTATCCCACTTATGCCAAGAAAAGTGCGGTCATGCCGTTGCTTGATGTTGCGCAAAGACAGGTGAGCACAGAAGGGGCAAAAGCAAAACCTGCTTACGGGGGCTGGATACCGCGCGCCGCGATGGATAAAATCGCCGAAATTATTGATCAGCCACCAATTCGTGTTTATGAAGTGGCCACGTTTTATTCCATGTATAATCTAGCGCCTGTTGGTAAATATCTTGTGCAGGTCTGTACAACAACGCCATGCTGGCTTAAAGGGTCATCCGATATCGTTAAGAGTTGTGAAGATTATCTTGGTATCAAGTTGGGGGAAACAACAGAGGATCAGCTATTTACAATGGTCGAGGTTGAATGTCTTGGCGCTTGTGTGAACGCACCGATGATCCAGATTAATGATAATTACTATGAAGATTTAACGCCCGAGCTGACTAAAGAGCTTTTGGGGGCATTGAAGGAAGGCAAAGAAATGCCGGCGGGTTCACAGGTTGGACGTAAATGCTCTATGGCTATCACTGGTGCTACAACGCTTAAAGATCAAGCCAAGAAAGCGGGAGGCGCATAATGCTTTTAGATGATAAAGACCGCATTTTTACAAATTTATATGGCTTTGAGCCATTTAACCTGACATATGCCAAGAAACGCGGTGATTGGGATAAGACGGCGGCGCTTATTAAAAAGGGTCGTGAATGGGTTGTAAACGAAATGAAGGCTTCTGGGTTGCGTGGCCGCGGCGGTGCGGGGTTCCCGACTGGGGTTAAATGGTCGTTTATGCCTGATCCGGAAAAAAGCGGTAAGCCACATTATCTGGTTATCAATGCCGATGAATCTGAACCTGGTACATGTAAAGACCGCGAAATTTTGCGTAACGAGCCACATAAATTGATTGAAGGAGCGCTGCTTGCTGGTTTTGCGATGGGCGCACACAAGGCTTATATTTATATTCGCGGTGAGTTTTATAATGAAGGTTCTGCGGTGAATGCCGCGATCAAGGAAGCATATGAAGCGGGCTTACTTGGTAAGAATGCCGCGAAAAGTGGCTGGGATTTTGATGTCGTATTACATCGCGGTGCCGGTGCATATATTTGTGGTGAAGAAACCGCATTGATTGAAAGTATTGAGGGTAATAAAGGGCAGCCACGTAATAAGCCGCCATTTCCTGCTATGGCAGGGCTGTATTCTTGTCCGACCACAGTTAATAATGTTGAGACAATTGCCGTTGCACCAACCATTCTGCGCCGTGGCGGTGTATGGTTTAAGGGCATTGGCCGGGATGATAATAATGCGGGTACAAAGCTTTTCTGTATTTCGGGTCATGTCAATAACCCGTGTACGGTTGAAGAAGCGATGGGAATTTCCTTGAAAGATTTGATTGAAAAACATGCGGGCGGCGTTCGTGGTGGGTGGGATAATCTTTTGGCTGTTATACCAGGTGGGTCATCTACACCGTTATTGCCGAAGAGCATTTGCGACTCTGTAATCATGGATTCTCTACGCGAGGTTCAGAGCGGATTAGGAACGGCTGCTGTAATAGTTATGGATAAAAGCACAGATATAGTGTATGCAATTGCCAGACTTGCACATTTTTATATGCATGAGTCTTGTGGGCAATGTACACCTTGCCGCGAGGGAACGGGCTGGATGTGGCGTGTTATGATGCGCATGGTTGAAGGCAACGCTTCTGTCGAAGAAATTGATATGCTTCTTGATGTCTCTAAGGAGATTGAAGGTCATACAATTTGTGCGCACGGTGATGCGAGTGCATGGCCCA
>JAUILO010000108.1 GCA_030432775.1 Alphaproteobacteria bacterium | reverse complement strand
AAAAATCAAAAGGGTGATCTGATTTGCTCTGAGTAATCAATTGCTGCAAATATTCACAAATATCCTGATGTTCCGGCTTCTCCCTTAGTACTTCCCAAAGGGGCTTGTTGCGGTCTATAGCGATATCGAATAATTGTTCTTCATTCAGACCGATAATTGGCGATTTTAAGATAGTAGCAAGAGTCAGGTCGTCGCTGGGTAATAGGGCGAATTGCGCAAAAGCACATAAATCCATTATCGATAGCTCCTGACTGATCACCATACGGTCAAGACCGCTTACAGGGATGTTGCGCACCTTCAGCGCGCGCACGAGTTGATTTACGAAGTTTGTACGTGTGCGTACAAGTATCATAATGTCTCCTGCTTCAATAGGACGGTTTTGTGATTCCAGTATCTCTTTGTTATCAATCCAGTTTTTAATTTGATTGCCGATATTTTCAGCCAATTTACTCTGGGGGGATTTGGATTCCTTCACTGTCACAGGTGCTGTCCAGTTTTCCTCATCCTCTTTATCGTCCGGTGTAACCAGTGGCCATATTTCACTAATGCCTCCCCGTTTATCATGGAAGCTGATGTGTTTGGCAACATCTTCGCCCAGTCCTGCACGCATATAAGGCGGCTGGAAAACACTATCGACAAGGTCGAGGACGTTCTTGGTTGACCGGAACGAGATGTTAAGCGTTTCATCGGTCCAGTGACACTCAGCATCTTTGATTTTCTGTGCGAAGAACGCCTTCATTCGTGAAAATTCTTTCGGTGCGGCACGTTGGAAGCTGTAAATAGATTGTTTTTCATCGCCAACAACAAAAAGCGTACGGTCTGTACGTCCGTCATCCTTGGCCATGCCGCTAAAGAAATCATCGCATAATCGTTCAATGATCTTCCATTGCTCGGGGTTTGTGTCCTGCGCCTCGTCAATAAGGGCGTGGTCAAGACCACCATCAAGCTTATACATAATCCATGGCGCAATTTGTGGCAATTCCAGCAGATCACGCGTATGTATAATCAGATCATCATAATCAAGTGCGGCTATCTGCGCCTTTAAATCACTATATAAGGCGAGTATTTCCTGTCCTGCTGTGAGCAGATCTGTACTGAGTGATGCGAGCATGTGACGGTTATACGCATCCATATATTCTAAAATACGCAGCGCTTCATTAGTCAGGACATCAATAATATTTGGTAATACGGATTGTGTGCCTTTGGTCGCAAGTCTTTTTGTGATTTCATTTTTCTGCGTTAGGAATAATGCGAAATATGTATCGAGCATTTTGCCACGATTTATTGGCGTTGCATCCAGCCATGTTTTTAATATGGTAGCTTTGTCCTGATCGGTTTTGCCGCCCTGTATCAGTGCTTCATGCGCGTGATATAAGGCATCGATATCAAAATTATCACTGTCGCAGAAATCAGCCTTGAGCGTTTGCAGGGTTTGAGCTGTCGGGATGTTGAGCAATTGTTGATAGCGTTCCAGTACCTGATGATACCCTTGAGGCAGTTTTGATAGCTGCTGCCGTTCGGAAATCACATTATTGATTAATTCCATAAACTGGTCTTGGTTAATTTGTTCGGCAATGTTCTGTATGCTTTCCGCCAGATGGCCTGTCGCGGTGCGGTCTTGTGCCTGATGCAGGACTATATTTCGCGCCTGTATCAAAAGCTCGAATGCGCGTGCTTCTTCAATCACTGTGAAATGAGGCGGTATACCGGCCTCTAGCGGGAAGCGCGATAATATGGACTGACAAAATGAGTGTATCGTCATGATCTTGATGCCGCCCGGCGCATCAACAACGCTGGCAAAAAGCTTTCTGGCCTCGGTCATCATATGCTCGTTGGGCTTTTCGCCAATCAACTTGCTCAGGCTGCTTTCAAGATCCTCGTCACTGGCGGTCACCCATTTGGCCAGAATGTCATTAATCCTTATGGCCATCTCACTGGCTGCTGCTTTGGTAAATGTAATACCAAGAATCTTATGCGGCATCGTTCCGGCTTTGCCATTATTACCCGGAAGCAATAATCGCAGTACACGATCTGTTAGAACTTTGGTTTTACCTGTACCCGCCGATGCACCTACCCAAACAGAAGATACCGGATTAGAAGCGCTGCGCTGGCTTACATTGGGATCGGGCCCGGCGTATCGCTCGCTAATGGATAGTTCGTCATGCTCTGTTTGACCGGATTCTGTTATAGCGGTATTTTTTAAAGAGGTCATGCAGCAGCCTCCTCTTCATCGCCAAGTGCCGACCATTCCTGTACGCGTGCCAGATGCGCATAATCCTGCCATTGTTTTGGCGGTGCTTTATCCAGACGCGGCAGGCTATAATACGGCGTTTGCGGATCTTCGAATATATTAGCCAGATTTGTAATACCGTCTTTGGCCTGTTTGATTAGATCATCAATCTCTTGCGGTTTGATGCTTATCTCTTTGCCAGGCTCGGCGCTGCGTCCTGATACAATCCAGTGCCCTAAATAGCCAATATCAATCTTACCGTTATCTCTATGTATATCTTCAAACCCGCCATCTGCGGCGATAGCGCCTGTGGCGGTAATCTGAGGTGAGTAGCCCTTGGCAATATTGCTTTGTGAGGGGGCACTGCCGGTTTTATAGTCGATAATAGCAATCATGCCATCTTTGGTGATATCAATTCGGTCGGCTTTGGCGCTGAGCTTAAAACGTCTTCCCGAATCCAGAATAATCTCGCTATGTCCCGCTGTTTCGTTCAGCTCGGGTGTCGCGCTCATACGCCATTTTGTTTCATGGCCAATAAACCAACTGGCCGCGCGGGAGAATTGTGGCCACCAGAAGCTCCATAAATGTGGGTCTTGAATGTATCTTTCCATCACGCCACGCCCGATTTTCTGTAGCTCTTCCTCTGCATTATCAGGCAGCTGCACCGGATAGGCGCGTATGAAGTTTTCCAATGATTCGTGGAAAATTGTACCACGTTCTTTGGCCTCGGCTTCCTCTTCGATGCCGGGTAATTTGCGCAATTTTAAAACATAACGGGCATAGATACTGTATGGGTCGCTCATCCATCTTTCAATTGCTGTGACGTACAGGTTATCCGGGCGCTTATCTGTCGGTGGTCGTGGTTCTGGTCTTGTTACCGGCGCTGCGGGCTGCCCTGTCTGGTCAATGCGTCTTGCGTGACGAACCATCTGGTCATCTTTTATGATATCCGGATCAATCTCATAGGCCTTCAATACGGTATTCAGGCGTTGTAACCATCGTGCGGGTGTGGTGGGTGCGCCTTCAACGCGTGCCGCGCGTGTCATCACAATTTTTGAATGGCAAAAGGCCTGCGCAAAATCATGTGCGGCAAGGCCAATGGAGCGTTCTGGCGATGGTAAGCCGAATGATTTACGCATGGGGCGAGACATCCATGGGTCTGCGCTTGGCTCTGGCGGCCATGTTTTTTCATTGAGTCCGGCGAGTATGATTAAATCGGCATTGACCAGTCGTGCTTCTAACTGGCCTAAAATAGCAAGTCTGGGATGGGTGCCATAGGCAGGGCGTACGGTGACTGTACGTATAAGCTGTGCCAATATATTGATATAATCCTGCGCGGTGATATCCGGCATAGCGTGGATATGCTGGCGTAAATCGGATAGGAAAAGCGAAGCAGCTTCACCGGCCTCACCTTGCCATATTCTGTAACTTGTGTTCTCTGGCGCTAACGGATCGGCAGCACCACTATCAGACGGGATTTGTGCCGCGTTCTCTGGCGCGGAATCGTTTGATGATCTTGCTTCCGATAATGCTTCAGCAATTTGAATGTGGCTATCCAGAAATGCCCTGAACGGGTGATAATGGCCATCACAAAGCTTGCATAGTGGCTCTGTGATGGTCTCAAGACTTGAAAGCAGGTCAATAACAGGCTGTGCGTTATAATCGGGGCGTTGCTCACATAAGGCCGTTATGCGTTTCCTTAATCCGTCCAGTCCCTGATTGTTGGCAGGTCCGCGCAATATATGGGTTTCCAGTTCGGCAATGGCGTGTCGCTGATCTTGGGATAGATTGCCGCTATTGTTGAAACTATTATGTTTAAGCAACGCGGAAAGCATCGAAGAAGAAAAATTATTCGCGCAGACTTCACCGATCAACATCAAGAAACTACCAATCAGGGTTTCATTGAGGCTTTTACCTGCAGAATCATCAATATCGATATCCCATCTTTTACAAATCATGGCGACGCGGCGCGCTAGTTTGCGATCCGGTGTAATTAGAAGACATCGCTGCTCACTGATTTCAAGCGCTGCGCGCATATGCATGGCTATGACCATGGCCTCTTCTTGCTGTGTAGCGCATTCATGCAGGGAAATATCCTCTAGCGAGCGCAGCATGCTATCGCGCTCCTCATCATTCAGATGAATAGATGACCACGCCTGTGACGTTGCCGCAGGGCGCATCATTTCGGTCAATAAGCGTTGTCTTGCACTGCGTTTACGTATATGCAGGCCAGATGGCTCTGTGGCATTTTCTATTTGAATATCTTTATGGTCATAAATGGCGACATTGTCTCTATTTGTTTCTAATTGCTCAAGCAATGCCTTTAATGTGGCCTGTGGGTGGCTATCATCAATCTCGTTCCAGCTATGTTCATCCATTATCTGGTCAAGGCCGGGTAAAATAACGCAGCCTTTGGGAAGTCCGGATATGACCTGAAGTAATTTTGCTGTGGCGGGAATAGAACCGGTGGATCCGGCGGCGATAATCGGTGTTTGTGGGGGATGGTTTTCCCAGTGCTGCGCCAGATATAATACCAGGCGGTTACGACGATCGGCGGCGTCAATCATATTCTCGTTTTTTAAAATTGCGGGCCAGTTTTCACTCAGGATTTTTAGAAAGTCGACAGTAATGTCCCAGTGCCGCGCCAGTTCTTGTCCTTCGACCAGGTTGGGTAAATCTGCAAGGTCAAGATTTTCTGTGTAGATCTGATCCATTAATCGCCCGAGCGCTCCAGCAAGTGCAATGGCTTGCTCGGCTGTGTTGGTAAAGTCTGGTAATGCCAGAATTAGTCTGGCGAGCAATAATCTACGTTTTAATGCTGGAATTGCAGGCGGTATCGCAAGGCTCTGCGTAGCGTTTTCCGAAAAGCCACCGAGTAATAGCAGTTCGTCTTCATCAACATCACCTATGGGCAGCATGCGCGGTAGTAATAATGGCTTTCCATTACTAAGGCGCAAAAAACTTTCGCGTAAATTACGGCAGGCACGGCGGGTTGGCAGTAATATTTGATATTGGGTTAGCGCGGCACTGTTATTTTTTGTCTGTTCAAGTAGATTAAGCGCCAGCGCATCAGAAAACGCAATGCCGGCGGGCAAGGTATAAATTCGGCGCTCTTTTGTCTCTGTGTTCATTCTATGTTTATATAGCCCGTTATTTCGTTGCTGGTATTTCGTTACTGATTTTTATTACTGGTGTTTTATTACTGGCATTTTATAAATGCGATCCCGTTTTTCATCCTGCATAGTCATGATCGCAACCTATTCTACAATATCCTATTGCGAATCCTATTTTGCCATTTGGCAGAATAGTTTGGTTTCTTCGCTATTCCTGTTCAAATTTTCCAAATCGCCTTTGGTGCTGATATGAAACCACTGTGCGTCATGTTCAATACCGTATAAGCGTCCTGCGGCTTCAGCCTTGTCCATCATTTGCAAAAACGAAAATGGCTGTGCTGCGGGAGTATCATCAAATAAGGAGGGCGTACATATGCGTACGCTTGTCCACATATGGCTTCCCTTACCGCTTTTAGAGCGGATAATCGGGCTTAGTGGCGGGGCGGTTGTAAAGTCGTAATCACCGACAGTATCCTCACTATGCATGTTATTTGTTGGCTGCAATAATAGTAATAAATCCATCTTTTTACTATCCCAGCTTTGTGCCATACGGGTAAGAGCATCGGTATGGCTATTCGTCCATAACGAATCGCTGCTAACGGCATAAAATGGTGCGCCCTTAAAATATGGAAGGCCTTGCCTGATGCCACCGCCCGTATCCAGCAGCTCTTCTTCGTGGATAAGAATAAATTCCATATCCGGCCTGCTTTGTGTAGCGAAGAAATCTTCGATCTTTTCTGCCATGTAATGCGTATTGATCACCACGGTTTTAACTTGTGCCTTTTCAAGGTCATCAAGGATGTAATCCAATATCGGGCGACCTTTGACAGCAACAAGCGGCTTGGGTGTATCCAGTGTATAAGGCCGCAATCTTGTACCAAGACCTGCTGCGGTAACGAAGGCACAGCTTGGGGCGCTTTCGCTAATGTGACCAGATGTATTGTCGCAATGATCTTCGCTGGGGTTTACGGCTTGATGAGTATAGTTGTTGTTGCTCATTATCTTGGGTATCAATCTGCGTATTGTGGCTTTGTCGCCCATATTCTATGGTATTGGAGGCAGGCTTGTAAGTGTTATCTTGAAACTATTCTCTTGAAATTATAGGTAAAACATTATGCAAGGCGCAAGCGCAATGCCGTTAAAGAGATTTCAGGCGCTCATGCCATGCCGGTTCGCTTTGTTTATGTTCGGTTTTGTCACTGGGTATAGGACCACAATACAGGTCAATTTCCCTATTGTCGGGGTTTTGGCTATCAAGCTTGATATTAATGGTGAGTAATTTATCGCTATTGATTTCATCAATGTGATAGTCAAGCCGCTCCGGCCATTCTATAAGACTGATGCCGCCGGCAAGGGCATCTTCCCAGCCAATTTCATATATTTCATCCGGATCGCTCAGCCTGTATAGGTCAAAATGCCAGATGACCGTGCCGTTCACATCATAATTTTGCAGCAAGGTAAAAGTGGGGCTGGGTACATCAATATTTTTATCTGTGCTTAAGGCTTGAATGAACGCGCGGGCAAATAAAGTCTTTCCTGCGCCCAAATCACCATTAAGCAAGATGACATCGCCATGACGGGCGAGCCTTGCCAGCGTTGCTGCAAGTTGACGGGTTTGTGTCTCGCTGGAAACCTGAATGGTACGTGTTACATTTTGCATGGATTATTGTTAATCATAGCTATGATCATAACACAACAAATTCTTGTTGGTTATTTATAGCGACTTTGTAGCATTAATTTCTGTTCTGATTTATTGCTGACACCAGATGGTGTTTGACTTATAATAAAGCTATGAAGATTTTATCCTGTATGCCATGCGCTATTCTTACTTTTTTGTGTCTGATTACTATCACCAGCATTAGTGTCAGTCAGGCTTCTGCGCAAGAGGCATTTGGCGAGGTTGTATCCTCACCCATATGTTTTAATATTAAGAACGAGGCTGATTATAGTGTTTTTGGCCGTGTGATGTCGAATTACTTTGTTCGTGCCGATGGCGTTAAAACAAGGCACCGTTCCACTTTTCGCCTGAGCCCTGGTGCATGGCGCGAAGTATGTACGACGGGGCCGTTTTTCGAAGGTCGCCAGGTTGAGCTTGTCTTACAAACCCTTGTGCCGATCTTTGACTGTAAAACGGCTATTACAGGCGATATTATTATTCGCGGTGAAAGAACCAGTGACGGAACAACGAAAACATGGGCAGAATGTATTCATTCCGATCCATATACGCAGTAACCACATATATTTCGTTTCAAATCCGTAAATTCGTAATCTCAGGCGCTATTTCAGGTCTTGGAAATCTGCATATCGTTATCATGCCCCTATCGCGCCTACCATCCCGTATGTCCGCCATTTCATGCGGCATAATCTTGTATATGTCTTTGATATTATGTGCCCATGACCCAGAGGTAGCCAGCGCGCTTTACATTGCACGGTTAAGTATAGTGGTTTTTATGAGCCACAATACACAAAGAATATTGCTCTATAGATATATACGCATAGAATATGCACCCCTATGGTGCCGGTTTTGAGCCCGGCGGGGTAATTAGCGGACTTGAAGTCTCCGGATGCTCCGGTGCGTTCGCAAGTTCTTCTTCGGTAACACGTGGAACCGGCATTGCAAATTGACGGAAGATACGCTGTGTTAGCTCGGCCGGATTTTTTACGAGTTCGCTAGCGCCGCGTTCAAATAATACATGTCCACCACCTGGAAGTTCGTAATGATGTTCTGTATAGCCAATAACATAGCCACCGGACTTGCTGGCGCCACGTACACCTAGCGGGTTAGCCTCGATAATCAGGCATTCGCTTGGGTCAACGCCCAGCTGTTTGGCTGCAGCATTATACATATGCACCTCAGGCTTCGGACGAATACGGCTATCACCGGATGCGATAATGCGATCTGTGCCGTCTGCGTCGGCGAAGTAATCATAAAGATCAAGATCAATAAGATGCTTTGCAGTCATGTCATGGGTGTCATTAGAGGCGATCATAAATGGAATGCCTGCAGCCTTGAGGCGGTCGAGCAATATTTCGATGCCTTTTGTTTTCTGTAGGTGATTTTCCATCATGTCGTGATACAGGCCTTTCGCGGCGGAGAAAAAGTCGTCAGGCAGTTCAAATCCGCGCTGCGCTTCGTAATCTGTCTTGATGGTTTCTTTAAGCTCGGCTCTGGGGGTATCGAGAATGA
>JAUILO010000107.1 GCA_030432775.1 Alphaproteobacteria bacterium | reverse complement strand
CCACTACAATTCAAAGAGAATGCACAGAACAGCAGAAGACCCGCTACCCTTATTGCATGGGAACAATCCCAGACACATAGAAAAGAAGATCTTTCGCGCATTAAACACTGGCTCAAAGAGGTGATCCAGACACTTAAAGATGAAGCAAGTGTTAATACAACACACCCGCTTGCACCACAGCCTAGACAAGCCCTAAGCGAAGCGACCAAGGCAGCCAATATATCAAGAGAAGCTGCCGAGAAGAATGATGTATTTGCCCTTGATGGCGATATCATCATGGATAATTTAACGCGTTCGGATTTAGCAGGACTAAAATCAAAACTTTGTGAATTACATCGTGTGTGTAAAGCAAGAGATATAGCCATAACTCTTGCTGGATTTGATCTTTTACCACGCTCGCATACTTCATTCGTCGACGCTTTTAATAACGGCTCATGCACATATCACAACCCTGAATTCATCAAATCGGACAGAAACCCTGTTCTTGAAATACTGGTTGAGTATGACAGACCATATAATTTTGGTGTTAACCCTTATTCAGACACAGATATTGAGCAAAAATTCGACGATTTGAATATGAAGCTACCAGTTAGCAAGCCAAAATAGTCATTCACAGCCAAAATAGTCATTATAGGCTTAATTTAGGGCGACAAATATATACGGAGTGGCGTAATAATACCCCTAACGAAGTTTTGGTCAAAATATTTGGTATTATTATGCGCCCTATTCATTTTTCTATTCATATAATCAAACTCAATATATTCACTTTGCTATTCCTCATAGCAATGGTCCTAACAACGCAGCTTTATGCCGGTGAACTCAGGGAGGAAACACTAATCCCCCCTATTCCAGCCTCACAATATAAAGCACCCTATCACGAAAATAAGACTGATCAGAAAACACATACCGTCATTATCGACGGCAGACATCGCACATATCAGGCTTATCTACCCCCGAACGCAGCGCCCGGATTACGCCCTGCGATTGTTGTGTTGCATGGGGCAAATAGAAGCGGCGCATCGGTTGTAGAGCGATGGAAATCTGTAGCCAATATGTATGGCATAATTTTAATTGGCCCTGATGGCACAAATAATGGCTGGGATTTTAAAATCGATAATGGCGATTACATGATGGATATTCTGATTGATGCGCATAAGAATTACCCAATCGACCCTACACGTACATATTTGTTTGGCCATTCGGCCGGAGGTATTTTTGCCAATTATATATCGATTGAATTATCCAATATCTTTGCCGCAACAGCCATTCACGCAGGGCGTTTTGCCAGCAGCCACGATACAAAACTAGTTAAAAAAGCCAAACGTAAAATTCCGATAATTTACATCAATGGTACAGATGATAAGGGTTTTCCAATTACAAAGCTACGTGAAACTGCACAGGCATTTTCCAGTAACGGTCATGAAATTGAGCTTAAAATCCTGCAAGGCCATAACCATTGGTATTATACCCTGGCGGATTATATCAATTTGCTGGCATGGGATTTTATGAAGCAACACACATTACCCGCATCCAGTTCTGTGCAATAAGTGTTGTAAGTACTGCGTAATAAAAAAGCACTTGGTGCGCTCTGAGGTCATAGACAATCATAGAAGCAATCAAAGACTTATGTCGTCAAAGATAACAACACAGCGGGTCCGGCAACGGATCCCGCAATATAGCCAAGCCCGCCTGCGATGGTACCAACACTAACAAATGCCGCAGTATCACTCAGCCCATCACTGCCATTCTTTTTGCTACTATAGTTTAAAGCGAGCGCCGTTCCGGCAAAGCCTATAGCGGCGCCGACAGCACCGGTAAATACCGATGATAATGTTGTAAGTGCCCCCATACCCAGTGTATGCATATCACCGCCACTAGCGGCATAACCGATAATACCGGTAGCAATAAGCTGTGTTGCCAAAACCGCGCCTAAAAACGCTTTCTTGGCCATGCCTTTATGCATTTGTGATCTGCTGCTAAAACGCATCAAACCCTCCCTATCCTGTTTTGTAATTTTTATTATTTAAGCAGGATCATTATTTCAAAATAATTTTATTTTGCAAGGCACAAAAGCCGCATGGAAATTGCCACATGGAAATTATTGTGATTGTTTGGCAAGCAAATCCCTGATCTCTTTAAGCAGCAATATATCCTGTGGCGTTTTGACTGTTGTATCCGCTGGGTCTTGCGCTTTATCCTTTACGGCATTGATGCCTTTTACGAGAAAAAAGATAACAAGCGCGATGATCAGAAAATGAACCAGCGCGTTGACGAATAAGCCGTAATTGATTGTAGCAGCGCCGGCTTCTTGCGCTTGTTTCAAGGTTTCATATTCACCGCCGGATAAATTGATATACATGTTCGAAAAATCGATGCCGTCTGTGAATATACCAATAACCGGCATGATGATATCACCAACCAGTGATTTTACAATTGTTGTGAAGGATGCGCCGACGATCATGCCGACGGCTAAATCAATTACATTTCCGCGCGCTATAAAGTTTTTGAATTCATTAAACATTTATCACTCTTTCTTAAACCAGTTCTTAACCCTTTAAGGACACAATGGATTGAAATAATAACGAATTAAAATAACCAATTAATTTCACCAGAGCGTCCCATGATCTTACAATTCATCAATACCAAACATGTTATTTTCGGCCTTACATTATGGGGCTCTATCGCTATAACACAGCCTGCATTTTCATATCAGCAAGGCTCTTCGGATACAGGTATCTTTGATAAACTACTAAATAACAGACTATATTTAAAGTCCATAACAGCAGAGATGATCGATGAAACATCATTGACCGAAGAAAGTCTTCTTAACCCGCAAGCCTTAAAACAGTTTTACGAAAACAACCAAGGCGCGCTGCAATGGAACCAAACACAGATAGATGTTCCGGTTCAGGACAAACTACAATCCTTGCATGCGCTTTTAGAGCAATCATGGACGCATGGTCTTAATCCCGAAAATTATCATACATCTCGCCTGAAACAGCTTATAAATGAGCCAAACCCATCGATTAAAGATAAAATCGAACTGGAGCTGTTGATGTCTGACGGTATCGCCCAATATGGCAGCGATATGTCCGGTAAGCGCGAAGCATCAGGCCCACATATCGGTGATGATAACATTCTGCGTCAGGCACAAACACCTTTGAGCATACTAACCAGCCTATCATACACAAAAGACCCCGCTGGTTTATTGAAGCAATTAGAGCCGCGCGGTGATTTTTACACAGCACTCCGTACCGAGTTGGTCAAGCTCTCTTCCAATCAGAACAACTATGATTATTTATTGCCATTAAAGTTCAACCGTAATTTGTTTGAACCGGGCATGCAAAGTAACGATGTTGTTGGCTTACGCAAAATTATGGGGACCTCCCTTCCCCCCGGTACAGCCGAGCGCAAATACGATACAAACCTAGAAGCAGCCGTTAAAGCATACCAAGAACACCACAATCTTCTGGCTGACGGGGTTATCGGACCGAAAACCCTTTCTATGCTTAACCGCAGCAATAAAGACAAAATGGAGCAAATCATTGCCAATATGGAGCGTGTCCGTGGCATGGATCGCGACCTAAGTGATCGCTATATACTTGTGAACATTCCATCACAGATGCTTTGGGCGGTTGATGGCGGCAAAGTTCAGCATATGATGCCCGTAGTCGTTGGTTTGCCGCATCGTCAGACTCGTATTTTCAAAACCGAAGTGACCGGTGTGCGTCTTAACCCGACATGGACGGTACCGCTTAAATTAAAGATGGAAGATATGCTGCCAAAACTGCGTCAAGATGCCACAGCCATGGAGCAAAAGGACATTCACCTTTGGAGTGGTTATGGCCGAAATGCCGAGAAACTTGACCCGCAATCCATTAATTGGAACACAATGAGCTGGCGTGAAATGAATACAATTCGCATGGTTCAGTCGCCAGGTGAACACAACGCATTAGGACGATTTCGTGTGCTGATGCAGAACAAGCATGATATTTACCTTCATGATACAAACCATAAGGAATTATTCGCCAGAGAAGACCGCACATTAAGCTCTGGGTGCATACGCTTGTCACAGCCAGATGTTGTTGCGGATTTTGTATTATCCAGCAAAAGAGATTGGTCAAAAGCCAAGACGACAAACATTCTAGAAGAAGGAGAGATGACAGATATCTCAATTGACCGTCCCTTCCCTGTCTATATCGTTTACCAGACAATCTGGCAGAATGAAAAAGGTGAACTTGTTTACGGACCAGATGTATACAAGAAGGATCAAAAACTACTAAGATCCATGGCACAACACCAGGCTTATAAACTTCCCGAGCGCCAGTTGAACGAACTTGCCGATATATCCGAAGATCAAATTCCGACCGCTATACGCTAGGTTTTGTGCCTCTGGCTATGCCGAAAAGATCAGCCATTCATCCCAGAAAGCTATTTGAACCAAGAAACCATTTAATCCTTGCGAGAAAGCGTGTGTTCAATTTGCTGATTTCAGCAAATTTTTAACATCTCTTTTAACATCGCCTTTTTAGAGGTATTTAGGGAACCCCCCTTGTTATGAAAAACTTGCATTTACACTCTGCCATATGCTATAACAGATCATCATTTTTCATAATATTGAAACAAACAGAAAATTGAGAGTAAATAATAAGGGTGTGTAATATGAATAAATACTTAGCTACAGCGGCAGCAGTCGTAACATTAGGTGCGGCATTTCTTGTCGCAGGTATCGGCGAAGACAGCCGTGACAATATTCCAGAAAACGTACGCGGAGCTTTGGTTGAAAAAGCAACATTTGCAGAAGATCTCGAAGAAGCCGGACGCAATGTATATACACAGTTCAAAGATTGTACAGGTATATACTATGTCTTTGAATATGATAAAGGCTATGGAGATGTGCCAACCTATGGCACTTCATATATTATGGTTACTGATGATGCAGAATCAACAATTGAGAGCGGCTATAAAGAAAACAAAGTCGGCTTTGCCGTCATTCATAACGATCAGGCACCCGCAGATCTTGATGATATCCGCGATTACGCAATGACAGAGCGCCTCAAAGATGATGACTACCTTCCCCGCCATGGCTATATCGTTGTTCCTGTATCGCTTCAAGATACAGGCCTGAACGAAGCACTGCAATCCGGAGAAAGCATTGTAAAAATTACAATTCCAAACACAGATCTCCACGCATTTGTCGAGCTTACACAAGGCGTACCTGAAGAAGTAACAGTTCAGGATTACCCGAGAAAATCAGGTTTTTGGACAGGGTATGGTGTTTATGAAGCGCGCGTTCAAACAAGTGATGAAGTTATGGGATATGCGCCTAGTAATCATGCACACCTAAAGCGTTAAGAATAGTAAATATCAATGACCCTAAACAATGAAAAATCGGCCAAATTAATGGCCGATTTCCATGTGTAGGCAAAAAGCTATTGCGGTTACTTTTTACCTTTCTTACCACCAATCAACTTTGAAGCGTCCAGAATGCGAATAGTGCGAGGCTTTTTCTCCTCCGGAACTTCGTGTTTTAGGTTAATCGTCAATAATCCGTCCTTTATGGCCGCTTCAACCACTTCGATATGGTCAGCAAGCCTGAATGTGCGCTTGAATGCGCGCGTTGCTATGCCACGATGCAGGAACTGTGTTTGCGTGATATCTGCATCTGAAGCCTCGGAAGGATGTACCTTACCTGTGACGGTCAATTCACCGTTTTCCAGTACTATATCAAGATCGCTTTCACTAAAACCGGCAACGGCCATAACAACGCGGTAATCGTCGCTACCCAGTTTTTCAATATTATAAGGGGGATAGTTATCAAATGCGTCCGCCTTGTCCTGACGTAGCGATTCAAAAAGATCGTTAAACCTGTCAAATCCGACTGTTTGACGCATTAGGGGTGTAGTCATGGTTAGTACATTAGCCATTGTAATCTCCTTTCAATAAGCAAGATGTATGTACAAGAATGTAAAACACAACCGAGCCTCAAATGAGCACTCATAGTGTTTCATATAAGTGTATACGTGACCCAGCCGAAATGGATCACTCAGGAGAGATATTTTTTCAAAATTGTTAAAAATCCGAGAAATAAAAAATCTTTTAGATATAATATTAACAATGGCTTATAGGTATTTTTTGGTCAGATATTCCGACCAATCCTCTGGCTTATCACAAAAATCACCCAAATAGCGAATATGCCACTTCTCGCCATTCAAATAGATATGGCAAAAAACATATGCGTAATGTCCCTGTGCTTCTTTACCGGATAAATTGATATTTAAAAACTCGGATCCGCTCATACAATCTGTAACGCGAAAACGTGCCTGTGCCACTTTGCCAAATTTATGCAACTCATCACTTTCGGCAACAAATATAAAATGATGGTAATGCCCTTTGGAGGTTTTCAGCTCGAGATGAATTTGTTCATCATCATGTTTGCTATAACCCGTGCCGCTATCGCCACTATGGTAAAATGCGCCTTCTTCGTCAATGGCATTCCATGCAGTTGGATCAACAAGCGCTATAAATTCGCCATCCTCGCCATAAGCATAACAATATAGATCAATATCGTAATTGGGATCCTTAACTTCGCGATCCGTATCATCGAATTTGCGGAATAAACGCCCCCAATTGGCGCGAAAACGCACAAAATCACCATTCAACGCTTCTCTCACACTGGAAAAGAACTGTGATGTTGCCTCGGTTCCGGTAGGCTCTACCGGATCCCAGCTCATGCCAGCAACAACGCGATGCCTAGCTTTTTCTGTGACTTCAAGTATCTTGCTCTCGCCCTTATTCAGCAAAATGAAAATCTCCCTAATGCTCTATTTTAGCACGTAAATTTTAAAAATAGTAAACTATGAACACAAATTTATACAGCAATATATGCGGTTCCTTAGAAATGCCCCCAGCCAGAATTGTTGCTCCTAGATTACAAGCAATCTTACAGACATAAAAAAACCAGACTAAAAAGTCTGGTTCATTTATTGATCTATGGAGCTTTGTTCTATGGATTATTCTGGTATGGCCCTTGTCTGTGGCCGCGCTGTGTTGTTGTTGTCTGGTCGTAAATAACCCGACCTGTTGTATTATCTACACGGCGTGTTCTGTTGTAATCTGTATCTTCGTGACCTTGGTTTTCTGTAGCCACTTCACCAATTGTACCGCCTAGACGTGGAAGGTTTCTTGATGAATTATAAATGATGCCGCCAAGTGGCGTGTTACGCTGATCGCGCGTGGCGCCTTGTACAACATCGCGTAGAATACTGCCTGTTGAATACCCCATGTTGCGGCCTTGACGTGGGTCCATAGTTGCACAACCGGATGTAAATACAGCCAGTGTTGTTGCACATAAAAATCCTGCGAGGCCTTTATTAAAATCTAATTTCATTACACACTCCTATTTCGTCTTCTATTTATTCTTGTTTAATCTGGAACTTAGCCAAACATTCTATGACTACGTTAAGTCCGTTTTATTTTTTACCAGCTCAATTCTTGTGAGCTATGCTTCAAAAATTATGTCCGTAATATACTCCTCCTTGGCCGTATTAGTCAAACTTTATTTACATAACACTAGAAGTTTGAAGCTTTTTTTCCATTTTCCAACGTATAATAGCAACTAAAACTTGATTTCGCAGGGTAAATATACCAAAGACTTACTTGTAATTAACTATGGAGACACAAATGGATAACATTCAAATTGATACTATTTCTGGCTATATCAGCCTATACGGCATGAAGGTCGTTGCGGCGCTTGCTATATTCTTTATCGGTAAATGGGTAGCAAAACGCCTCGTTGGTTTTGTTAAAAAACTTATGCTTAAAGGTAATATTGACCCTACCCTTGTCGGTTTTGCAGGAAACATAATGTTTGCACTTGCAATGACGGTCATCGTTATTGCCGCGTTAAGCCAGCTTGGTGTTGAGACAACTTCACTTGCTGCAATTCTAGCCGCTGCAGGTCTTGCTATTGGTCTTGCGTTGCAAGGTTCACTATCAAATCTTGCTGCTGGCGTCATGATCATTCTGTTCCGTCCATTCAAAAACGGCGATTACATCGAAGCTGGCGGTACATCAGGTGTTGTTGAAGAAATTTCGATCTTCACCACAATGATGAAAACACCAGATAATAAACAGGTAATCGTGCCAAACGCACAAATCACAGACGGTAATATCATCAACTATTCAGCCAAGCCAACACGTCGTATTGACCTTGTTATTGGCGTTAGCTACAGCGATGATCTGAAGAAAGTCAAAAAATCACTCGAGAAAATCCTTGAGAAAGAAGACCGCGTTTTGAAAGATCCGGAATACACAATTGCAGTAGCTGAGCTTGGCGATAGCTCTGTGAATTTTGTAGTGCGCCCTTGGGTAAAAAGCGAAGAATACTGGCCTACACGCTTTGCTTTGATTGAAACAATCAAAACGACCTTTGATAAAGAAGGTATTTCAATTCCTTTCCCACAGCGCGATGTTCACGTTATTGACAACGCAGCAGTGGTCACCAAGAAAAAAGCCGCTTAGGCAGATTTAAACCGGTAGTAATGCCTATTTATTTCCAATTAAGAAAAGCCGGGATATGTCCCCGGCTTTTT
>JAUILO010000106.1 GCA_030432775.1 Alphaproteobacteria bacterium | reverse complement strand
CTTGCTCAGGGCATTCATCGCATTCTGGCGATCATCATCATGAATGAGAGTATCTACCCCGCGTCCGCGAATTTCTGTAATATCAAAGCCCATGATCTCAGCAAAAGACGCATTACAATCGTTTACCTCGCCCTGTTCATTCACAATCACAATACCAAGTGGCGCTTCTTTATAGAACTGCTCGAAACGATCTTCAGAATCCTTCAACGCCTGATACATAGCGCGCTCTGCGGTTAAATCATGCACAACGCCCCGTGTTCTGACAAGGCCGCGCCCCTCATTAACAACAGCCTGACTAAGCGAAGCGCTAAATGTTCTACCGCCATGGCCTTTCATGACGATCTCCGCCATTTGCTTTGACCCGCCGCCCGGAACAATGTCATACGGTTTGGCATTAGGCGGTATATTTTCGAAGTAATTATGCAGATGCCCTGTGCGTACAATCGATTGAATATCCTCACCAAGCCATCTGGCCAGCGTAGCGTTCACAAACAAAAAACGGCCGTTTTCATCAGCAGAAAAGAATCCAACAGGCGCATTATCGGTAAAATCAATAAGCTTTTCGCGTTCATCGCGAATGGCTTTATCAAGATCATGTTTTTCGGTGATATCATCAATACGCCAGTGTATATACCCGGCCCAGCCTGCGATTGGCTGCGCGGTAACCTGATACCAATTTACCTGATCGGCATGCAGGCTTACCAGTTCAATAGAATCTGTCAGACCGCGAAACGCTTTATCCGCCAGCATCCGGAAATGGGATAATGTTTCTTCATCCTTATCAAACAGCTTCGATAGCGCCGATAAAGACGGCTCGCCCAAATCCTTACAAAGTGTGCGGAATTTATCATTGGCATATACCGAATTATCCGCCGCATCTGTAATCAATCGTGCGCCACGACTGCCTTCCAGAACTTCGAGCAATAATTCTTTGCGCTTATATTTTTTAACGCGCATCAAAATGAATTTCTGCACAAAAAATGCCGGTACGGCAGAGGCAATAAACACCAATGATGAAAAGCCCAAAAGCCTGATATCGGCGTCATAGACGAAATATCCTGTCAACACAAAGGCGATATAAAGCCCCAGCAGGATAGCGGCAATCAAAGCAAAACTTTGCTTTTCTTTATCCGCGCCTTTATTGGCTTCGGGGACATGGTGATGTTTGATTATAAAAGCAGAATGATCAGTCGTCATTACGGTATCTAAATAGGCCTATATTAAAAATTATTACTAACGCTACATTATGCCCTAGTTTAGCTTTCCTTTTAAGCGGAAAACATAAGATATCACCTCGGCCACCGCTTTAAATTGTTCGGCAGGAATTTGTTCGTCCAGTTCCACAGTGTCAAATAGCGCGCGTGCCAATGGCTTGTTTTCATACAATACAATATCATGCTCTTTTGCAACCTCCCTGATGCGAAGCGCAACATCATCCTTACCTTTAGCCACACAAATCGGTGCGTCCATTTTCTCGGGATCATATTGCAAGGCAATTGCGTAATGGGTCGGATTGGTAATAACCACGTCAGCTTTGGGCACGTTTTGCATCATGCGTTGACGGGCACGTTCCTGACGCAACTGGCGCAAGCGCCCCTTCACATGCGGATCACCTTCGCTTTGTTTATACTCGTCCTTGACCTCTTGCTTCGTCATACGAATTTTCTTCATATGTTGCTGGCGCTGAAAAATCAAATCGACGCCAGCAATGATAGCCAGCAAGATAAGCACGCCAATCAACATACGGATAACAATACTCATCAATTCATCCAGCACAGCCGGAATAGGCATACCAACCAAATGTTCAATCTGGCCGTAATATGGGCGGATTAGAATGTAACAAATCACGCCGACCATACCGATTTTCACGACGCCTTTAGCAAACTCAACCACAGACTTGATAGAAAATAGCCGCTTTGCCCCCTGCATCGGCGATATTTTGCTAATATCCGGTTTGATCGTTTCTATAGCAAGAAGTGGTCCAACCTGAAGTAGCGGCCCGGCAATGGCCGCAACCAAAAGCCCCAATAACGGCAAGAACAAAATACGCAGTACTTCCCAAAATGCATTACCCAGCAACACACCGACACCGCCCGGCGGCGTAGGTGCATCGTATGAATGTTCCAGATAATAACGCATATGTTCTGATAACGCCGCAAACATCGAGGGCGCGACAGCAGCCACCAAAACTGTACCAGCCGTAAGCATGATCCAGTTATTCACTTCGCGTGAAAGTGCAACCTGACCTTTCTTTCGGGTTTCTTCCAACCGTTTCTGGGTGGGGTCCTCGGTTTTCTGAGCATCATCCTGATCGTCACTCATTATCTACGGCACCTATTTGTCGATTTTGCTGAGACATTAAAACCCCGTATTACTCAAGAAAAAGACCATTCCTTGTTCAAACTCGCTTAGCCAGAATAAAAGCGCCGAAGAAATGATCATAAATAAACACACCAGCGATAAAACAATCTGTAACGGCAGCGCCAGTAAGAACACCTGTACCTGCGGCATTAAACGCGCCATAACGCCCATCGCGATGTAAACCAATAAAGAGATAACAAAAAACGGCGCAGCAATCTGTACACCGATTAAAAAGCTACTGACAACCATCTGTGTCATGATCTGTGCCATGCCACCCGTATCAGGAACTTCGCCAACAGGAAATACATCGTAACTACCGATAACGCCCCATATCAGAAAATGATGCATATTCGTTGCAAAAACAATCATCACCCCCGTCATGGTCAAAAGCGCGCCGGGAAGCGAGCCTTGTGAAGAAAAACCAGGGTTAAACACCTGTGCATTGGCAAGACCTGACATAAGCGATATGACCATACCAGCAGTATCCAGCGCGGCTAGCAATATACGTGCAATCATACCGATAAAAATACCAACAATAAATTCCGCGCCCAATAATGAGAACAGCAAAATAGTTGACGGTGGCTCGGCTGGTAAATGCGAAGCGACAATCGGCACAATACAAAATGATATGCTAAGGGCGATTAAAAGGCGAATACGCATCGGCGTAAAGGTGTCACCAATACCCGGCATTAACATCAACGCCGACCCTACGCGAATAAAGGTCAGCATAAAGGCAAATACGCCTTGTGTTAAAAATGCTTCAATGCTGGATTCCATTACACCCCTATGGGTTCTAAATTATCTTGTTTTCTAACCCGCCATATCCAAAATGGCACTCCCATATCTAAAATGGCACTTATTGCCCCGATCCATGGCAAGGCCGATGGCATGATTACATACCGATGATACGGTCTGCCACATTATCCATATACGCAATTAATAGCTGCGCCATACCGGGAAACAAAAGGAAAATGGTTAGGAAAATAGCAACGATTTTCGGAACAAACACCAATGTGATTTCCTGAATCTGAGTTAAAGCTTGGAACAGAGCAATGGTCACACCGACAAAAAGTCCGACAAGCATAGGTGGAACACCAATATGCAGCGCCAACATAATGGCTTCACGAACGATCTCGATAATCTCTTCTTGCGTCATTAGGATCTTCCCTGATTCCGGCTGCACTGTTTTCGCATGGCACGTTCGGCAAAAATGACCCAGCACAAAACAGCCTGATTTAATCTAGAATCAACTCTAGCACAGCTTCACAAGCAGTTGAAATAACGATCATCAATGATCAACACAAAATAACTATAAGGACAAATGCAAAACGGAAAGTTTCAAAAACGAAGATACCGATAAGAAACAATAACTTAGATAGGCATTCTCATAATTTCTTGATAAGCAGCCAGCATACGATCACGCATCGTTACAACGGTTTGCAAAGTCATCTCAGCACTTGTAACGGCCTGCACAACATCAACCAGATCCGCTTCGCCGCTTACCGCTTGCGCAGATAATTGCTCACTTTTCTGCAGAGTATCGACAACATTACGTCCTGCGCGTTTTAGAAAATCACCGAACGAAGCCTTGTCATCGCCGGTTACACCAGGATTATCCGTTGTTGTTTGCGCTGTTTTATAAAGCCCTGCGGCGGCGGCTGGATTAATTTTATCGATCATAAGTTACCTCTTATATCCTCTATTATACCGTATTCAATTTGAAAGCTCTATAACCAAATCGGTAAACTTTCCCTGCCCTCTACATTTATATAGGGGCATTTAACATGCTCATTTAACCGCGAAGAAGATCAATAGTTTGCAAAATCATGTTTCTGGCTTGCTCAATCATCCCCAGATTGGCTTCATATGATCTTTGAGCTTCGCGCATATCAACCACTTCGGTTAACGGATCCACATTTGGCATCTGCACATAACCATTTTCATCCGCTCCAGGGTGATCCGGCATAAACTGGGTCGGAAGAGGTTCTGTGCCACGTTCCTGACGGATTTTATCAATGCTGACAACATTAACACCAAGCTCTCTATCCATCTCGTTTTTGAACGTTACCGTTTTACGAAGATATGGATTTTCGCCCGGCGCTGTCGCCGCAGTTTCCGAATTGGCCATATTCTCGGATATCACTCTCATACGGGCGCTTTGCGCTCTCATACCGTATGAAGAAATCGATATCGCATTCATAAGATCTGTGTTTGACATTGTATTACTCCTTAACTTTAAACCTTAAACCGTGACGTTTAATAGACTATCAACCCTAGTTACTGCCTTGAACCGCCATACGAACCATGCTGACGTTACGTCTCATCAGATTAACCATTAGGTTGTAATCTGTTACAGTCTGGCTGGATTTAATGATTTGCTCTTCCATCACAACAGCATTGCCAGATGGTGATACTTCATAGGCTGTATCTTGCGCATCTGCTGATGGGTCAATAGCCTGTGTCGCAGCAGAAATATGACTTGAATTTGTTGCCATAGGCTGAATAGAATTTTGTTTTGTAAGCTTGCTAACCAGACCTTTGAAATCAACCTCTTCCAGATCCTTGGCAATGTAGCCTGGTGTGTCTGCATTGGCGATATTCTGCGCAATGACTGTCTGGCGCTGGTTCAGATAATCCATTTTAGCGCCGATAGCTGCGAATAATCCTACATTTTCTATTGTCATCTGACCGTACCTCGTTACTCTGTTTTGTATCTGTTTGCGCTCTGTTGTTTTTATTAAAGAGCCGACCTTTAGAAACTAATTTGCAGGAAACGTGCCAATGGTCGATTTATATGATGATAAAGACCCAAAAAACGCTAAAGATCCGCTAAACCCTTTAAATATAAAGAAAAATCAAAAACCAAGCACGGCGGTATCTGTGAAAGATGCAGCGCATGGTAAAGAAACACCAACGATCACAGCCGCCGGCAGGGGAAAAATTGCCGAGCAAATTATTCAGCTCGCCTTTGAAAACGACATAAAAATCCGTGAAGATAGCGCCCTGGCAGAAATTTTAGCCACAGTAGAGCTTGACAGCCCCATTCCTTCCGAGGCGTTTATGGCTGTGGCCGAGATATTGTCCTATGTTTATCGTGCCAATGGCCACACAACGCCTTATGACGCTGTATTTAGCCGTCAGGATATGAACACACATATAGAAGAGCTGCAAAAGAAGACGCAAAAGAAAAGTGAGCAAGATACACCACAACACTCTGGCGATGAGCAAGATAGCGAAACTGGCGATATCGAAATATAAAAACCCTTGAATAACAGTGAGTTAAAAAGATATCCGATTAAAAAACATAAGAGGAAAATTAAAATGACTTCTACACCATCACCACTATTTCTAGAAATCGAACGAGACCTCAAAAATTACGCACAAGATATTGAAAACACTATTGAAAACGCCAGAAACGGCACAATGACCAATATGAGCCACCTCAACACACGCCTTGAAACAATATGCGGAAAAATAAGACGACTTCCAAAAGAGCAGGCTAGTAATATTCAATCAGATGTACTAACTATAGTCAGCAAGTTTGAAGAATTAGAACAAGAAATTCACCTGCACAAAAACCGTCTGATGGATATCATCAATAGCCGTAAAGATAACTAGAAACAGGCTTATGCGTACAAACTTGCAATTTGTTTTACACAAACAAGCAGAGATTAAAAACACAGATAAAACCGATAAAACGCACAGCAAAAGACCTATAAATCATGGATATTATTGATACCGCACAGCTCATCAGGTTTTTCGCCGCCCTAATATTTGTTCTCTCTCTTATGGGCGGATTGGCGATTGCGGTGAAGTTTTTCAACAAAAACCATCCCATCGTTCCAGGGCATAAAAAACGCCTTAGAATCATCGAAATTCTTGCACTGGACCCGAAGAGAAAAATAATGATCATCGAGCGTGATACGACGCAGCACCTGATTATACTCGGCCCGACGGGCGAAACGGTTATTGAAAGCAATATAGAATCACAGCAAGATGAACACCATGAAGCCGAACAAACACAATAACATAATTTCACGCATGCAATCTGACGTGAAAAATCATGTACAAGCGCACTGCAAACTATACCAATTGCTCTTGGTTATCGGTTTATCTGTCGTACCATTTTTATTCGGACAAGCCCACGCACAGGAAATTACGCTGGATCTAGGTGAAGGCGCAAATACCGGCACAGTCACCGGCCGCATCATTCAAATTCTTATTTTAATGAGCGTCATATCGCTTGCGCCATCTATTTTAATCATGATGACTTCGTTCACACGAATTATCGTAGTGCTTTCATTCTTGCGTACCGCTATTGGTATTCAACAAACACCGCCCAATACGGTCTTGATTTCACTAGCTCTATTTTTAACCTTGTTCATCATGACCCCGACATTAACCGATGCCTATCAAAACGGCCTCGTCCCTTTAATGAATGAAGAAATTGACGAAGAAACCGCATTAATGAATGCCGCAGAGCCATTCCGCGAATTTATGCTTCGTCACGTCAGGGAAGCAGACCTTCAGCTTTTCGTCGATATCAGCCAAACACAAGCAGAAACAGTCGATGATGTTCCGTTTCACGTTATTGTGCCTTCTTTCATGATTTCCGAGCTACGCAGAGCGTTTGAGATCGGCTTTATGCTATTCCTACCATTCCTTATTATCGATATGGTGACGGCTTCTATTTTGATGTCTATGGGTATGATGATGTTACCGCCGATTATGATATCGCTGCCATTCAAAATCATATTCTTTGTGCTGGTTGATGGCTGGTATCTCATCGCCGGATCGCTTGTGCAAAGCTTTGATGTCGGCGCACTTCCTGTTCCCGGTTAAAAGCCAATAAACCGCTAAACAACATTCGACAGAACAAATAAACGCATGATCTACGCATAGCCTCAGCTATATACACATTGCTGCTGGTTTATGCTTGGCTGCTTCTCTTGCTCGTCTCTAACTTACTTCTGACTGATATATTTTGTCCCATAGCAGCACCCATTAATCAAAACCACGCCTTTATACCAACAAAAAACAAACAAAAATCGACCTGCTTAATGGGCTCTTATGACATGTCCTGCGGCTAGGCCATCAGCCATCCTACTCGTCAAAGCCGCTATTATAATTATCAAGAAACTCCTTAAACAGATCAACCTCTTCAACCAGTGACAGGATCGTTTTCTGATCTGCGATAATTGATGTTTGGCGCGGGCGCGTTACAACTTCAAATAAACGCCCCTTATTCGTTGCATCCATTGCTGCTGTATATTGCGTGCGCATAGCCGCAAGCCCCACACGGTCACCGGCCAGATTAAGCGCAACAGCCCTGTTTAAAACCAGGCCAGCCTGTCTATCAGACAAAGGAATATCCTGATTGATATTTTCATCAATAATCAGATTTTGTATTGCATCCGATGCCTCATCCCAAAGCCCAGATTGCCACGCAATATCAGCGCGTAAACGGCTAACGATAGACGCAGTCCCCAGTGCATCCAGAAGATCAAGCGCTTCCTCTGGCTTATCAAGCTGCGACAATGAACGCGCCGTCAAAAGGCTAATGCGAAGTAATTTGCGGTCTTTGTCCTGATCTTTAATCAATGAGCTGGCATAGATCGCCTGTGCTGTTTTTAACAGCTCCATCGCCTCAGTCGGTTTATTATCCAGCAAATATATTGTTGCGAGCCGCTCGGCTGTTTCAGCTTTCTCAATACCTTCTAAACGGAAATCAACCTGCTTTTGCAGCAAATCAGCCGCACGCCCTAAAAGATCGGCCTCCACAAGTCTATCGGCTAATTTGCGTATCACCGCAAGTGCTCCATCACCAGAGGGTGTAAGCTCACGGAACTCGTCGTAAATCTTTGCTGCATCAAAAGGTGACAAATCCTCCTCATTAAGGATGATATCCTTGAATGTTTCTCTCATATAATCAGTAATATCACGACTTACATCCGTATCCGGACGCAAACTGGCTGAATCCCTTAAAAGATCAAACCCCCTGACATACATATCCTTTTCAATATACTGCTTACCGAGCAAGAAATTAATGCTGGCTTCCAATTCATCACCGCGCCAAGCGTAACGAAGCCCTTCCAATCTATCGATCGCATCCTCTTGTGATATCTTCCCGAGCTGTAGCTCCTGCAAGGTCAAAGCCAGACCGGCTCTAGCGCGGAAGAAATCATCTTTTCCGATAATCAACGGCTTCCAGAGATCTTCGGCACTATCATATTCGCCGTTAATATTGTGTGCGACACCTTTTAGATATTTAATCGCTGCTTGTGTCGAATCTGCCAGATGCCTATCCTCTTTGGCCAGAGTGTATAAAATACTCTCCGC
>JAUILO010000105.1 GCA_030432775.1 Alphaproteobacteria bacterium | reverse complement strand
ATGACAAAACATACGCATTACACGATTTCAAAGGCAAAACCATTATTGTAAACTTCTGGGCTACATGGTGCGCGCCCTGCATCGCCGAGTTCCCCGAACTATTGCAACTTGCCAGCAACCGCCCGGACGATCTTGTTGTCATCGCGTTATCAGTTGACGAAACACCGCAAAACATTAACGGTTTCATCGCCAAATTAGACGATACAGCTCAAAGACAAGCTAAACTTGATAACTTTATTATCGCCCATGATAAAGACAAAATCATATCGCAAGACATGTTCCAAACCGTCATGTATCCGGAAAGCTTTATTATCGATCAGAACTTGATTATACAGGAAAAAATCGCAGGATTTATTGAATGGTCAAAATTCCCGCTTTTGCAAACAGGACAATAAACGCAAGCCCCATTGAAAACCAATAAACACACAAAGGGAATCGGCGCGCACCCCCTCCGTCTCTTTACATAATTTCCTTGACAAACACACCCCTCACCCTTTATTCATACTGCATAAAAAAATAAAAACTATAAAACTTTAACGGTAATATAAGGGTTCAAAATGTACGGTTACGCACGCGCATCTATACACAGCTACCAAATGAGCAACGCTCATAAAAACATGATCGAAGGTATCGGCTTTATTGCTGTTCATCCCGAAAAAGGAATATTCCTTGGCGTTGATGAAAACAGATCTCCGGTATTCTCACCCGTTCAATCCATCGAAGCCGAACAACAAATTCCAGCATTTTTCGATCCCGAGACTGTCACACATTCCGCATGTAAAGACCAAATCATATTCGAATGTGAACTTGTCAAAGTTGACAATGTAAATCTGGATAACCAAATCGTAACAGCAAAAAACATCATTGAAGACGGTCAAATCAAAGACGTCGATAAGGGCCTTATGCCATCAAGAATGGAAATTCATAGCGACCGATTTAGCCGTGCCTTCCACAGTGCTGCGCATTTCCTGCGCGATCCCATCGGAATGGGCCACACAAAATTCAAACCAACAACAGCAAAACCATAATCAAGCCATAAAGGACGTTCACTATGTATGATTCACCAGTACCATATCATTACCTCGCCGAACAATTTAGTCAGGCTGATGATAACAAACGTAACAAAATCGGCTTCATCGCCATACACCCCCAAGATGGTGTCTTCCTTGGTGTTGACGAAAACAAAACATCAATTTTCAAACCCGCTGCGGAGCTTGATGCCGACCAAATGATCCCGACATTTAGGATCCATGACTGGGTATCTTCAGAAGCCTGCACAGACGAAAGAATTGTCGAATGTTCATGTTACCTGGTTGATGTTGCCGATACAGAAAAACAACTTGCAAGAGCAGGCGATGTCATCAAAGACGGAGAAGTTAAACTCACCGAAAAACCAGCTCCGTTCAAAGTTGTCGAAAATACAGATGATATTTTCTCTCGTCTATCAATAAAATTTGCTCATGCTGTCGAGAAAATTGCACCTGCACTTATAAGAAATAGAGCCTTCAACCCGGTTGTGAAATAACCATCCGAGAGGAACAGGAAAGCATAATGTCAGTACCACCATTTGAATTAATCAGCCAAGTCCACAGAGCCACAGAAAACATGACCGACAAGGTCGCGTATATTGTGGTTCACCCTGAGGACGGGGTTTTTCTGGGTATTGATTCCGATAAACAGCCCGTATTCGCTAAGCTTACAGAGATTGACGCGCATCAGGCTATTCCAACCTATACTCTGCCCGAATACATTTTATCCGGATCATGTGCAGATCCAAAAATTCTAGAAGCTACCATGCATCTTGTCGATCTTGATAGCACCTACACCCATTACGCAATGGCCGGTGACGTCATCAAAGACGGAAAAATCAAAACAACGGCAAAGCGCGATGAAGATTTACAAGTCAAACTGGGCGGCAATGTCGTGCAAAGAATGCTTCATTACTTCAACCATGTTGCCGACAAATTCTTACCCGCAGCCATGGCAGGGCCACGATACAAAGCCGTAGAAACAGCGCCTAAAATTTAAAAGCCCTATACGCCCGGTAAACCGGCTAAACAAAACATATGAATAAATAAAAAGCCCTACCAGTCCTTGGCAGGGCTTTTTGGCAAGGAACTGTTCTCATGTTAAAGAATAGAAACAATTCAAACCTGCAAATTCATCTTATTGGCCTATATTTTATTCTTCTGTATCTTCCTGAGCACCGGAAATAATCGCACCAATTTTCTTGCCGTAATTTCCAGCGAAAATATCATCAGAAAATACATCTTCCCATGTGCCTTGAGTTGATGCTTTTGCGTATTCTGTTGCACGATTTTCAAAGAAATTCGTATGCTCGGCTCCATTTAACATTTCATCCATCCAAGGTAGCGGGTTTTTCTCTACACCATAGATCGGTTTCATGTTTAGCTGTTGCAAACGACGGTCACCAATATAACGGATATAAAGCTTCACATCCTCCGGTGTCATACCCTCGATTTCGCCTTGTTCAAAAGCAAGATCAATAAATGCATCCTCATGCTCGATTGTAATTTCACAGCACTCCTGAATTTCTGCGCGCAGTTCATCATCCCAGATATCCTGATTTTCATCGATAAAGGTGTTAAACAGCTTGATCATGGATAAACAATGCAATGTTTCATCGCGCACAGACCACGTCACAATCTGTCCCATGCCCTTCATTTTATTAAAGCGCGGGAAATTCATCAAAATCGCAAACGAAGCGAATAGCGCCAGACCTTCGGTAAATGCCCCGAACATTGCCATTGTTTTGGCAATATCACGACGATTTTCCATTGATACATCCTGCATGTAATCAAACTTGTCTTTCATTTCCTTATATTCAAGGAACGCAGAATATTCGACTTCCGGCATACCGATCGTATCCAGCAAATGTGAATAGGCCGCAATATGCACTGTTTCAATGTTTGAAAACGCAGAAAGCATCATTTGAACCTCTACCGGCCCGAATACCTGCGAATAATGTTTCATATAACAATTATTCACTTCAACATCAGCTTGCGTAAAGAAACGGAAAATCTGAGTCATCAGATTCTTTTCCGAAGGCGTTAAGACCTTTTTCCAGTCATGTACGTCCTGCGCCATCGGTACTTCTTCCGGCAACCAGTGAACACGCTGCTGCGTCAGCCATGCCTCGTAACACCACGGATATAAAAACGGTTTATAGACGTGACGTTCTACCAATAAAGGTGATTTGCCCTCGGCAATATCATCATCCAGTTTAGCGGCAGCTTCAGACATAACTTTTGCTCCTAAAATTACTTCATGTGATTCTGTATAGTCTAATTGTAAAGCCCTGCCTTCAGAGTCCGAGTCATTTTTATCCTTTTGCCCACAGGATTCCCATAACCTCTGCCTTTGCTACACGCGACAATAATAGCCATATATCTACAGTGGATATAATTGCATTTTTTTGTTGCATTAAAAGGCTTCAGGCCTCATATAAAGTGCGTGTGAATATAACCCTGCATTTGGAAAATCGATTTTGACAGTGATGAAATTTTATCATTACCCAATAAAACCGAGACAGCCGGTAGAAATCTACGCAAAGCTACAGCACTTTCCATACAGTCTGTTCTTTGACAGTGCCGATGCATCCCATCAAAACAGTCAATACAGCTACATTGCCTATCACCCGCTTGAAACAATCGAGTATAAAGACGGCAAAGTCAGTATTACAAACCAGCAACAGCAATTATCCTTTATTGGCGACCCATTCAAAGTCATTGACGAGCGCCTGAATAATTACAGACATAACTTTAACGGCCATCCGAAACTTCCACCATTTCAAGGCGGCCTTGCCGGATATTTTGGTTATGATCTGGCAAGAGCGATCGAAGCACTTCCCATGCATGCGCAATCTGATCCCGATATGCCGGATATGGCCGTTGGCATTTATGACCGTGTGTATGTTTATGATCATCACAAAGAAAAAGCCACCTTGATGATTCACGCAAAAAACGAACAGGAAGCCAAAACAAAACTGCAGCATTTTAAATCGCTCACCTTATCCGAAGGTGAAAATGACGACCATACAGATAGCAATGCAACGCTAAGCACAGCACTGGATTGGCATTCTTCGCACACAAAAGAATCTTACACAAAAGATATCGAAGAAATCATAAAATACATCTATGCTGGTGATATTTTTCAGGCCAATATGTCGCAACGTTTCCACGCAGATCTTCCCGAAGGCTTTGATCCGTTTTCACATTATCGCCATTTACGTCAGGTAAATGCTGCACCATTTTCCGGTTACATGAATTTCGGTGATGTACAAATATCATCCTCCTCACCTGAGCGTTTTTTGTCGCTGCAAAATAACGAGATTGAAACCAAACCGATTAAAGGCACGCGACCACGTTCCAAAGATATTGCGATAGATCAGAAAAATCGTGATGCCCTAACCGCCAGCGAAAAAGACCGTGCGGAAAACGCAATGATTGTCGATTTGATGCGCAATGACTTATCAAAAGTTTGTGCTGATTATTCAGTCACCGTTCCAGCGCTATGTGACATTGAAAGCTTTGCCACTGTCCACCACCTTGTTTCTACCATTAACGGTCGCCTGCGCGCTGATAAAACCGCCGTTGATTTACTGCGCGGATGTTTCCCCGGCGGTTCAATCACCGGCGCACCAAAAGTCCGTGCTATGGAAATTATCGAAGAACGCGAACCACAGCGTCGCGGCCCATATTGCGGCTCTATGGGTTATATCGATTTTAACGGCAATATGGATACCAATATCGTTATTCGTACACTGATCTATTCCAAGAATCAGGTTAGCTTTAATGTTGGCGGCGGCATCGTAGCTGATTCAGTGCCTGAGGCAGAATATCAAGAGACCCTTGATAAAGCCGCAGCATTATTTTCGAGCTTCGAAACATATGCAGGCGCAAAAAAAAAGAAAGTAGCATAGAGCAGCATGATATTACTCATCGATAACTATGACTCATTTGTGTACAACCTCGCACGCTATGTCGGTCTTGTTGGCCGCCAGCGCGAAGTTGTGCGTAATGATGCCATTACTTTGGATGAAATCGCAGCAAACCCACCCGAAGCAATCATCATCTCTCCTGGCCCATGTACACCAACCGAAGCCGGAATTTCAAACGATGTCATACGCCATTTCCACAAACGCATTCCTATTCTAGGTGTTTGTCTTGGGCATCAATGTATCGGCGAAGTATTTGGCGGGCGCGTTATCAGAGCCCCTATGCCCTGTCATGGCAAAACAAGCGCTATCGAACACACAGCCGATGATTTGTTTATCGGCCTGCCTAATCCGCTTACCGGCGCGCGCTATCATTCGTTGATCGTCAATGTTCCGGCTGATTGCCCACTGGATATCACAGCCAGAACCGAAGATGATGACACAATCATGGGCATAAAACATAAAACATATCCGGTCTATGGCCTGCAATTCCATCCGGAATCAGTCCTTACCGATTACGGACTGGATATCGTGCGTAATTTCATGTCTATTACAGATAAATGGCACGGCACCTCTAGCCGCAAGGCCGCGTAAACGATACAATCGCATAGATTAAGGCATCTTCCTTACTACGCGCGTTAAAAGGATACGGGTACAAACATGTCCCAGAACAATAACTCTTCCCACTATGTCTGGCTGAATAACAGAATTATCCCAGAAAACAGTGCCCATATTTCAAAAGAAGATCGCGGTTTTCTGTTGGGTGATGGTGTGTTTGATACGATGGCAGCCATACAAGGACAGCCCATTGAAGCCGAGCTTCATTTCCAGCGCCTAAGCGAGAATTGCGCTATTATGAACTTAAATACCGGATACGAACAAGGACGCTGGCTGCAGCAAATTGAAGAACTGATCAATAAAAACAACCTGGGTCACAAATATGCTTCTATCCGCACAACAATTACCCGTGGCCGCGGCCAACGCGGGTTACTACCGGCAAAATGCAAAAGCCCGACAATTCTGATTACGGCCAAAGCATTTGACCCGCATTTTATGGCGAGGCCAGCCAGAGTGATCATATCAACTAAAACGCGACGCAATGAAGGCTCGCCACTATCACAGATAAAATCACTTAACTATGGCGATAACATTATCGCACGTATGGAAGCGGCCGAACTTGGCGCAGATGAAGCCTTGCTTTTAAACAATAAAAGCCTCATTAGCTGCGGAACCAGCAGCAATGTGTTTATCGCCGTCAATGACGAAGTGTACACCCCGCCATTAAGTGATGGCGTTCTAAACGGCATAGTACGCCGGAAAATACTTTCCATGGCTGCTCCAAAATCAAAGATTATTGAGAAATCTATCACGGCCGAGGATGCTGAAAACGCCAAGGCCGTATTCATCACCAACAGCCTGATCGGCATACGCCCTGTTTCTCATTTGAACGGCGTAGAAATTCCTATCGCGGAAATCAGCGATATATTCGGCGATATCTAGGCCGGAATAAAAATAAATAACGGGAAATAACCGAAGACAGGCCGGGAAGAGGAGCTCTAAGCAGATTCTTCAACCTGTTTAATGGTTTCGATTTTGGCCTGAACCAATGCGATTTGTCTTTTAACGCGCACACCTTCAAGCTCGCTTTCGGCAAGTCTTAGATCTTCATTCAGATCTGTAAGGTCTTTTTCAAGCTGAGTTTTATCCATATCAGAAATACGAATAGCTGTTTCAGCCAAAATGGAACATGAGGTTGCTGTCACATCTGCAAAACCACCAGATAGAAATACATCAAATGATTCTTCTTTGTTCTCGCGGAAAACGCGCAATAACCCCGGACGAATAGAGGACAAAAGCGCTGTGTGATCTGGAAGAACGGCAAAATCACCTTCCTCACCGGGAATAACGACCATCATCGCTTTATGTGACAATAAGCGGCGCTCTGGCGAAACCAGTTCAAAATCGAAACTATCGCTATGTTCTTCCATGCTCATTACTCTATTCTCTTCTTCGTTACTGATTATATATTCTTTATGTGTTCTGACCAAAACCCAGTTTTTGTTTTACAAAGCTCACGCCCTTATCCCACGCACTCGGTTCTTTTTCACTAATGAAATCAGAAAGCGAAATATGACGAAACTCATCTAATTCTATTAAGCTAATACCGCTAGCCGCGTGACGATCATAAAATATCGCATAATCTTTTTGCCCAAGAGCATTGTCTTTTTCAAAAGTCCGCCCGCCGAGGGATTGTTCGGATTGAACATAACCCTCTGCGGATAGAATACCGATTGCTTTAGCTTGAAGGCGCTGAATACGGTCTTTCGCAGCATTAGGATCAGCAACATGCTGCCATCTTGCCTTTGCCGAATATATCTGTGCCTCGTAAACCATTATCAGCTTCCTTAAACTTAAGCCGCTTCAGCCGCCATTTTCTTGGCTTTCTCTTCTACTTCATCAATGCCGCCAACCATGTAGAAGGCAGATTCAGGCAAGTGATCATATTTACCATCAACAATAGCGCGGAAGCCTTTAATTGTATCTTCAAGAGATACGAATTTACCAGGTGAACCTGTAAAGACTTCAGCAACATGGAATGGCTGAGATAAAAAGCGCTGGATCTTACGGGCACGTGCCACAACTAGTTTATCTTCTTCGGATAGTTCATCCATACCAAGAATAGCAATAATATCTTGCAGTGCTTTGTATGTTTGAAGTGTCTTCTGTACGTCAGCCGCACATTTGTAATGCTCTTCACCAACAACACGAGGATCAAGAATACGTGATGTTGAATCAAGTGGATCAACCGCAGGGTAAATACCAAGCTCGGCAATCTGACGAGATAGAACAGTTGTCGCATCCAAGTGAGAGAATGTTGTTGCAGGTGCAGGGTCTGTCAAATCATCTGCAGGCACATAAACCGCCTGAACCGATGTGATCGATCCTTTTGTTGTTGAAGTAATACGTTCTTGCAACGCACCCATGTCTGTAGACAATGTTGGCTGGTAACCCACAGCAGACGGGATACGGCCAAGAAGCGCAGACACTTCGGCACCGGCCTGTGTGAAACGGAACACGTTATCCATAAAGAACAACACGTCCTGATTTTCTTCATCACGGAAATATTCAGCCATAGACAGACCGGATAGTGCCACACGGGCACGCGCACCAGGAGGCTCATTCATCTGACCATAAACAAGTGCCGCTTTCGAACCAGCACTGTCGCCAGGTTTAATAACGCCTGATTCAATCATCTCGTGGTAAAGGTCGTTACCTTCACGGGTACGTTCACCAACACCAGCAAATACAGAAACACCACCATGTTCCTTAGCGATGTTGTTAATCAATTCCATGATTGTCACTGTTTTACCAACACCGGCACCACCGAATAGACCAATTTTACCACCTTTGGCATATGGACATAGAAGGTCAACAACCTTAATACCTGTCACAAGCTGTTCTGTTTCTGTTGACTGATCAACAAACTCAGGCGCAGCTCTATGAATTGGATAACGTTTCTTCGTTTTCACAGCTTTGCCTTCATCAATCGGCTCACCAATAACGTCGAAAATACGGCCTAGCGTTTCTGCACCAACCGGAACAGTAATCGGCTCTTCTGTGTCAAAAACTTCCTGACCACGAACCATACCATCAGTAGAGTCCATCGCAATACAGCGCACTGTGTTCTCACCCAAATGCTGTGCAACTTCAAGAACAAGCCTTTTGCCATCATTTGTTGTTTCAAGCGCGTTCAAAATCGCAGGAACGTTACCTTCTTCAAAACGTACGTCGACAACAGCGCCGAGAACCTGAAGGATACTACCTTTTGCTTTAGCCATCTTATGTTTTCCTTTTTCTT
>JAUILO010000104.1 GCA_030432775.1 Alphaproteobacteria bacterium | reverse complement strand
TGTGCGCAATTCGCTCATATAGGTTTGTGCGCGTTCTAATATATCATGGATGGTCTTGCCTTGGGTTTTGATATGGCGTTGCGCGGGCTCGATGACATCATTCTCGAAAAATCGGGATTCCTTAAGGGTTGTTAACGGCTCGGCAATGGCTGTAGCCAGTTTTCTATATGTTGATAGCAGCTCCTTAGGCGAAGATGTATCGTTCAAACTTTTTTCTAGTCCCTTCATCAGGATGAATCTGTGTCTTAGATATATGACGTAATTTTTAACCATGAAGGCCTTGATCGTGCCGAGCTGTTTGAGAAGATCATCATATACGGTTTCGACTTCTGCGGGGCCTAGATATAAACGCTGATCACTGCTCAGTAATATTTTCGAATTTTTGCTAAGCAGTTCTGTTAGCTGCGTTAGGTTCGTATCAAGACGTGTGATTGCATCTTTCTTTGAACCGCCAAGTAGGGATTTGCCTTTTTTCTCGGTGATTTCGCGCAATACTGTGCGTATGCGCGTGAAGTTTTCCGTGCGGTAGGACGATACAATGCTTCGCATTCTTGCAACGGCTTCGTCCTTGCCACAAATATCATTGATTTCCTTATCTATTTCCGCAAGCAGTGCTTCGACTTTTTTGGTAATCTCGTATGCTGGTGTGAGTTCATCAAGTTTTTGTTGTAGCATTAGTTTTTTTTGTGTGTTTTTTGTAAACAGCGCGCCGAGATCACCACCGATTTTGCTGGCTTCTTCTAGTGATTGTTTTGTCACATCGCCCATTTCGTTGACTTCGGTTTCAAGTTGGTAGTTAAACCGTTTGATATGGAACAGACAGGTGGCGCTTTCTATCATGTGTGAATGGACAAGTTTTAGCGCATCTTCGGCAGATTTTTTTGTTGAAGAAAATTCATTCAGGTCTTTATCGGCGTTTTTGAGTTTTTCTTCGTGTGCCCATTCACTGACGTAGTCGTGTAGTTTGTAGTAGTACTCTTTCATAAGCGTAAGGCTTTGCGATGCCTGCGCGTCATCATAAGTTTCAAGCCCGTCTTTGGTGTCCTTATCAAGTCTGCTGGCAAATAAACGCTCGACCAGATTGAGGTCAGCACCATCAGGTAGGTTCAGAAAATTCAAAAAACTTTGATCAGACATGATTTCCAGGCGAGCCTTAATTGATTGATTAAACAGATTACTTATCCTGCGTGCGCAGAATAACAGTAGAAAAAAATGACGGATTCAAAAGAACGTGCGGATTAATCTGCACGTTCCAGAACTATTGCTGCACCTTGCCCGCCGCCAATACACATTGTTGCCAGACCGTATTTTTTACCTTCTCTGCTGAGAAGGGAGGCCAGTTTACCGGTAATTCTTGCGCCGGAGGCACCAAGTGGGTGGCCAAGAGCGATCGCGCCACCATCAAGGTTCACTTTGGCGATATCAATGCCAAGATCCTTGATGACAGGCAGTGATTGCGCAGCAAAAGCTTCGTTCAGCTCAACGATATCAATATCATCAATGGTCAATCCTGCACGTTCCAGCGCTTTCTTTGATGCCGGAACTGGGCCAATGCCCATAATCTCTGCTTTACAGCCAGCAACGGCGACAGATTTGATCTTTGCCAGAATAGGAAGATTATTGGCTTTTGCGTATTCTTCTGATGCGACGAGTACGGCAACAGCGCCATCGGTTAGCGGTGAAGCCGTTCCTGCGGTGACTGTACCATCTTTGTCAAATACAGTGCGTAAACCGGCAAGAGCTTCCGTTGTTGTGCCTTCACGCACACAGCCATCTGTGTCGATATCACCAACCGGAACAATCTCGTCCTTGAATTTTCCATCCTTGATGGCTTTGGCCGCTTTATCATGTGATGCAACGGCGAACTCATCTTGCTGTTCGCGTGTGATGGAATATTGTTTGGCTAGGTTTTCCGCAGTCTCACCCATCGATATGTATGCTTGCGGGTATGCTTTGGCAAGTTCCGGGTTCGGCATAGGGTTAAAGCCACCCATCGGAATACGTGACATTGATTCGACACCGCCACAAATAAAGACATCACCGGCGCCAAGTTGAATATAACCGGCAGCCATTTGAATTGTTGTCATGGATGAGGCACAAAAACGGTTCACCGTCACCCCAGCGACAGAATCAGGAAGTCCGGCAAGTTGCACGATGATTCTGGCAAGGTTAAAGCCTTGTTCTGCTTCCGGGAAAGCACAGCCGAGTAATAAATCCTCAATATCTTCTGTTTTAACACCTGTTTCTTCCACCAAAGCCTTGACGGTAGCTGCAGCCATATCGTCAGGCCGCGTCATAGCCAGCGCGCCTTTGTTAGCAAAGTGAAAAGGGGTTCTTTTATATCCGCATAATACGACCGTTTTGTTCATACAACATCTCCATCTTTACGTTTGTTGCATCTTACAACAAAAACACTTTCTATTTACTAATATAATAGCATATCATAATAAATCTATTGCTTTTACTGCTGTATGATAACAAACAAGTTTTTTGGCTTTTTCTTTTGACATCAAGTTGAAAATCAGGCAGTCAAGTATGCCGAGAATATAGGTATAGAGATAACATTTTTTATGGAGGTTCTGAAGTGGTTGTAGCCGTTGCAGATAGAGGATTAAAACGCGTATGCACAGATTGTGGTGCTCGTTTTTACGATTTAAATAACAGACCGGTTGTATGCCCTACTTGTAGCGTAGAATTTAGTCTTACTGAAAAAGTGAAGTCCAGACGTAGTCGTGGAGCTGTTGTTGAAGAAGAAGAAACAGTGAAAGATGACGATGAAGAGGTGAAGGTAAAAGTAAAAGCCAAATCTCAGGTTGAGGATGATGACGAAGATGAATTGGAAGAAGAGGAAGAGATCGAAGTTGATGCTCTGTCTTTGGACGATGATGATGTTGTTTCGATTGATGACGACGAAGATGATGACGATGACGATGATGATCTGGATCTTGATGATGACGATCTAGACATTGATGATGATGATGATATCGGCAGTCTCGAAGATCTTGAGCAAGAGCTTGACGAAGATGCTGATGAGATCGAGGACGAGGATGACAAATCCTGATCTATTCATAGATGAAATGGATCCTGATATGGAGACATATCGGGTGACGTTGGAGATTAAAAACGACCTGAGCCTTGATCAGGTCGTTTTGTTTGAAGAGGGTTTGGGAGATCTTGCGTTGTCTTCCAGCTTTTTCCGCAGTAAGTATTCAAATGCTTTAACGGGCTGGGTTTTACACTGGGTTATGGCGCAGGATATTTCAAAGACTGATGTTTTGGCACGATTGCTTATCGTTAAATCACAACACAAGATTGATGATGTTGAAATTGAACTGCGTGATATTTCTATCGAGCAGATTGAAAAAGTGAACTGGCTGGAGCAATGTTATCAGCAATTTCCTCCCTTTAATATCGGGCCATTTTATATCTACGGCAGCCATTATGACGGTGAAATTGATGCAGGCCAAATGGGATTGCAGATTGATGCGGCAATTGCGTTTGGTTCTGGCGAACACGGCACAACAGCCGGTTGTTTGAAAGCGTTATCAATGTTGAAGAACCAAGGGCTCGTCCCTTCTAATGTGCTTGACCTGGGTACGGGGTCGGGGATTTTGGCAATTGGCGCGTCCAAATTATGGGCCGATAACAAAGATCTTGAGATTATAGCCTCTGATATTGAAGAAGATTCTGTCAAGATGACCAAGCATCATGCGCAAATCAATGACGTGCCGGATGGCATTATTCATGCTGTGCTATCCGATGGTTTTTCTCATTCTGCGATTAAAAAGAATAAGCCTTATGATATGATTATTGCCAATATTTTGGCCGGGTCTTTAATCGAAATGTCATATGATCTATGCGCACATATGAAGCCCAACGGTGTGATTGTTCTCTCCGGTCTTTTAACGACACAGAAAACAGAAGTTCTGTCGGCGTATAATGCCGAAGAATTTGATCTGGTCTTTGAAAATGATATCGAGGAATGGTCAACGCTTGTTCTAAAGCGCATGCATTAAAAAATACTTTAAAACGAGGTTAAAAGCCGAGCTCTTTAAAATATAGATTTCAGGATGTTTGGTTTATGCGTGTTCTTTTTTGACAAGGCGTTTGCGCATTTCCAGTAGGTATAACAGCACGAAATAGAACAAATAAAACTCGATAATTTCACTGCCGCGCTCAAAGAAAAATACATCCATTGCATCGCCCACTTTTTCCGTGACTTTCACGATGACAGCTATGCCGGCAGTGATGCAGATTTGTGCTGGTGGATAGATAATCGTAAAGCGTTCTGGCAATAAGTTTCTTTTGTATGCCATGAGTGCCGGAATGATTAAACCACCGACGAGGACGCCAATTTCAAGTAAGAGGCGCGGTTTTTGATCAAGCCATGATGACACATTGTGTAAATTCGTTTCTTGTTGGTCATTTACCTGTGACCAGAACTCCGGTGTGTTCCATTCTAATATGTGCTGGCCCCAGCTAATTTCTTCCCATGCCACGTAAAAGCTACAGATTGCTGCGATACTGATCCAGGCGGTTACCCATTTTTGCTTTTTACGATCCATCTTGAACAGAATAGATATAGCAACAAAAAACGCGGCGGAGATCACAAAAAATTGCAAAAGCTCGACAGGACCGTTTTCACCATGCAGCGGACGTAATATGCTGTTCGGCAAAGTAATTTCTAAGATGACCTGAATAATAATCAGCGTCATAGGTATGAAGAGCCATAAAATTTTGTGCATTGTCGGTTCGCATTTTCTTATGATTGGTTTATCGGGCGTTGGTGGTCTTTTATGTGTAGTCACAAGAGCAGCCAAGCGCCTTTCCTCTCGGAAGGGAGCAACTTAATATGTAAGTGGTTAATTTGGCAAGTAAATATTGCGCCGTACAGAGACCGCTGTGTTATTCTACGGTTACAGATTTGGCGAGATTGCGCGGCTGATCAACATCTGTGCCTTTGGTCACTGCAACGTAATAGGCCAGAAGCTGAATAGGCAGGCTGTATAATATCGGGCTGACAAAAGGGTGAATATCGCCAAGGGTTACTGTCCATTGTGCGAAATGTTTGAGGCGCTCTGTGCCTTCCTTGTCGGAAATCAATAATACTTTTGCCCCGCGTGACACCGTTTCTTGTAGGTTCGACGCTGTTTTTTCAAAGAGGGGATCATTGGCAGGTGCGATAATAACAAGTGGGACGCTTTCGTCAATCAAGGCGATCGGGCCGTGTTTGAGTTCGCCTGCCGCATATCCTTCGGCATGAATATATGAAACTTCTTTTAATTTTAAAGCGCCTTCAAGGGCAATCGGATAAAGAGGGCCGCGCGCCATATACAGCATATCTTTGGCTTCGAAAATATCGCGGGCAATGTCCTGAATTTGCTCTTCGGTTTCATCTAGAAGTGCAGCGGCCTCGGCAGGAACATGGCGCAGGGCATCGGCCATCTCGGCCTCTTTTTCGGCGCTTATTTCTCCGGTTTTTGCGGCAAGTGCCAAAGCCAGACAAGCAAGGGATGTGACTTGCGTGGTGAAAGCTTTGGTCGAGGCAACGCCAATCTCGGGTCCAGCCAGTGTGTGCAGAACAAGGTCTGATTCACGTTCAATCGTGCTTTCAATGGCGTTGACAATTGATAAAATCGTTTGTCCTTGTGATTTACAAAAGCGTAGGGCTTCTAATGTGTCCAGTGTTTCGCCGGATTGGGATACGAATAAACAGACACCGCCTTCGGGAAGGGGAGCTTCACGGTAACGAAATTCAGATGCAATATCAATTTCACAAGGCAGACGGGCGATTTGTTCGAACCAGTATTTGGCAACCATACAGGCGTAAAAAGCCGTGCCACAGGCAACCATTGTCAGGCGCGGTGTTTTTTCAAGTGCCTCGAGGATATTTTGTGGAATTGATATCTTGCCTGTTGCAGGATTGATGAAGCTATTGAGCGTATCGCCGATTACAGCGGGCTGTTCATGGACTTCTTTTAACATGAAGTGACGGTATTGACCTTTGCCTGTTGTCGCGCCGGATTGCGCGGTGACGCGAATGGCGCGTTCGACCAAACCATCTTTTGTGTAAATTTGAGCGCTATCACGCTTGACGATAACGCGGTCGCCATCTTCCAAAAATGTAATTTTACGGGTGAGCGGAGCAAGTGCGTATGAGTCAGAAGCCAGATACATCTCGCCATCCCCATAGCCTATGGCAAGTGGTGTGCCTTGGCGCGCGCCAATTAGTAAATCATGCTCACCTGCAAAGATCAGAGCTACAGAATATGCGCCTTCAAGACGGTCAAATGTATTGTCGGCAGCTTCTTGCGGGGACTGGCCTTGTGCAAGGTAATGCGTTAGAAGATGCGCGATAACTTCTGTGTCTGTTTCGGTTTCAAAACGCACTTGTGTTTCTTCGAGTTCCTTTTTAATTGCAGCATAATTTTCGATGATGCCGTTATGGACAACCGCAACGCGGTCTGTGGCATGGGGGTGGGCGTTGTCTTCGGTCGGCGCGCCATGGGTCGCCCAACGCGTATGGCCGATTCCAGTTGTGCCGGAAAGTGGGGTGTGCGCGAGTTTGTCTTCAAGGTTTACAAGCTTGCCCTGCGCGCGACAGCGCTGGATCGATCCATTGGTCAGTGCTGCGATGCCCGCACTATCATAGCCACGATATTCAAGCCGCTTAAGACCTTCAACCAATAGGGGGGCTACGTCTTTTTCACCCAAAATGCCTATAATTCCACACATGCTCGTAATTTCCATTCATATCCGGCATCGTTTGTCGTTTTCATTATGCAATGTTTCGCATTATGTCGTTTTACTTTGCCGGACAATAAAGCAAAACGATTTTAAATATATTTTGTTTTAGGCTTTGTTCTTGACCGTATCTGCTTTTTTGGCGAGTTGGGCTTCGCGATTATCTTTGGCCCAGCCTTTGTGAATCTCTTGTTCGCTGCGCTCTTTTGCAAGTGCGTCTGCGGGGATGTCTTTTGATATTGTACTGCCTGCGGCAATAAATGCGCCATCGCCAATTGTAACAGGCGCAACCAGATTTACGTTACTGCCGACCATAACGTTTTCACCAATAGTGGTGTGGTGTTTTGCAAAGCCATCATAATTGGCGGTAATAGCGCCGCATGCAAAATTGGTATGTGCGCCAACCGTGGCATCGCCAATATAGCCAAGATGGCTGGCTTTTGAGCCTTCATGCATGGTTGCGTTCTTGATCTCGACAAAATTGCCGATCTTCACGTTCTTTTTAATCTGTGTGCCTGGGCGAATGCGGGCGAAAGGACCTATGACAGAACCGGTTTCAATATTTGCATCTTCAATATGGCAAAATGCTTTGATATGAACATGTCCGTCAATGTTGACGTTCGGGCCGAAAAATACATGCGGCTCTATGACTGTATCAACACCGATTTTTGTATCCCATGACAGGTAGACGCTTGAAGGATCAAGCAATACGGCTCCGCGCATCATCGCTTTTTGGCGCAATGTACTTTGTACGATTTGTTCGAGATGGGCAAGGTCGGCCTTGGTGTTGGCACCATGCACTTCATCTGTTTCGTGGGTGATATATGTTTTTGTTCTGCTGCCTTGTTCACCGGCAATATGGGGAATGTCGGTGATGTAAAATTCCATCTGTGCATTGTCATTCACGAGATTATCCAGCCAGCCCCTAATTTTAGCCGCATCAACGCAGAACGCGCCCGTGTTACAGATATTGATCTCACGTTCTTCGTCGGTACAGTCTTTATCTTCGATAATACCGAGGACGAAATCCTCTTCGGTTGTTAGAAGTCTTCCATATGAGGTCGGATCTTCTAATTCTACGCTGAGTACGCTAACGCCAACATCCAGATCTTCGTGGCGTGTATCGATCAGGCGCCGCAAAGTATATACGGATAAAAGCGGGGCATCGCCAAGCAGAATAAGAACATCGCCTTCGGTGCTTTCCATTTGTGACATTGCTGCACGAACGGCGTCGCCGGTGCCGAGCTGTTCTGTTTGAATAGCGATTTTATGTGGCGCGACAGTTTCTTTTAGTTCCGGAATGTCGGGAGCGCTGACGACAATGATTTCGTCAGGGCGCAGCTGTTCAACGGTTTCCAAAAGCCAGCTGATCATTGGGCGTCCCGCAATCTCATGCATGACTTTGGGTTTGTCGGACATCATTCGCGAGCCTTTACCGGCTGCCAGTATTATACAAGTGAGAGGGTTATGTGCCATAGTGCCTTTTGTCTTAAATTTTTGTCATGATGGTAAAGAATAACGGGTTAAACAAGTCACATTCTGTTGCACGTTGTTACATGCCACGATTTATGTGGGGACTATAAGGTTGTATATCCGGCGTAGATATTATTTTTTGGAACTAGCCGAGATGACTTTATCGCCATGTTTATATTCAACCATATGCATAAACAATGTGCCGTAATCTGTTTTGATACGAAGTTTTACCGGAACTGCTGGGCTGTCTTCATCCAGCTTTGCCAGCCATAATGTAGGCAATGCCCCTTTGTCGCGGCCTTGTTCTTGAATAGAAAGCCAGCCACGTGGTTTCTTGTGCCATGCTCCTGTCATAGGCTCGACTTCAACAACACAGCGCGATGCAATGCCTGAATATACGTTATAATCTGTTTTCTTTAATGTTTCGTCGGCATCGTGTTTGAATTTCATTTTAAAACGGCGCTTGCCGTCAAATACTTCGGATGTGCCTTCGCAAGGTTTATCGTTGCCAACGGCGCGCATTACTTCAAGTGCAGCAGTCATCGCATCAACAGAGTTTTGAACCAACTCGTCTTCTAGGTTTTTCGGGCTTTTGTCGACTCCTTCTTCGGTGATTTTAAGGTCGAGGAATTTGCCGTCCTTGGCGTAGGAATAAGTTTTTATTTCTTCTTCGTCCCGCCATAGAGAAATAGATTCATGAAGTTTTGGTTTGTCG